>NZ_NFIL01000017.1:0-66119 GCF_002161755.1 Flavonifractor sp. An4
GATGACTTCGCCAGACAGCTCGCTGCCCACAACCGCCGCTCTAACAACTTCCCTATGAGGCCCTTAAACTACTCTTCTCCTTCCCAGTTCGCCGTCCAATTTGTTTGACAAACCTACACAACCTATTTCCGGTAACTCTGGCGGGATTTCATCACATTTTTCTATTGAATTTAATCTAATTTTGTTTTTTACGGAAATTACCAGTACACCAGTTACAGTTTGCTATATAAAAAGACAGTCTGGCCACGGCTCAAGCCATGTCCAGACCTCCTTTTTATTGCTTACAATGTATCGACATCTTCCAAATACTTTTCAAACTTTTTTCGTTTGATCAGCCTTTTTGTTCCTATCCAAATAACAAATCCACAGTCCGGGTTGCTGGTTATCTCTCGCAGCTTATTTGTCCCAATTCCAAAGTAGGCAGCCGCCTCTTCAATCGTCAAATTGGCCTTCTCCCAAATTGGTACCGCTTGCTTTTCCATTTCCTCAACTCCTTTTTGTAAAAGTCAAAAGAAAAGCAACGGGCGGCAGCTGGCAAGGCCGCTCCGCGAGACTTACTCCCCGAGCTATACCATCACCTTCTATATCCCTTGTTGGTTCGACGTAGATGACGCTTTCTCTGGACTCCATGTGGTTACGGATGAAAATGACGACTACATTAACCTCTACTGTGCCTGCGATATTAAGAAGCGGGTTGTTCGCCTGTTCTTTGTTTATGCCAACAACAGTGGAGCAGCGGCTGGTGAGCAGGATTTTGAGGTTGATGTATCGATGGATCCGGAAACAGCAGATATTTTGCTGAACAAGGTGTTTACCGCACTGAGAATTGAGCGGGAATAGACGTTCGGTTAGAGCATGAGGCGGGAAAAGTATCGCTTTTGCCCCCCAATTTGCATGGATTCCATAATTGATCAGGCTAGGAGTGTGAAAATGTTTGAAAGAAACAGCGTACGAGAAGTGTTCCAGTATGCGCCGGCGCCTCAACTGCCTGCTCTGGAATCGGATGGTCTAATAACGGTCTACCGTGGTATGGGCGCATTGTCGCTGCCGCCGGATCAGGCAGTTTCCTGGAGCACTCACCCTGGAAATGCACTGTGGTTTGCCGTCCACTCCGGACAGGGTACCAAGATTGCAGTGGCTCGGGTGAGGCCTGATCAGATCGTGGCTCACTACCCCTCCTATGCGGAGGAGAATGAAGTTATTGTCCTACCAGGAGCCATAACTGAGTATCGGTATGAGGATATGATCCCAGCTGTAGAAGAAACGGTGCCGAGGCTGATGGCGCCGGCACTGCAGTCCTACTTGGAATTTGGAAAGCAGGTGCGTACCCTTGGCTACGAACGGGAGGTACTATTTGAAGTCCATGGGCTGCTCCATATCTTGAGGGTTCTATTCCTATCTCTCATCTATATTTACAATTCTGGTGATGCTCTTTCTGAGTCGGATCGTCAGATCCTGATTTACTTCAGTTTGCTCCATGATCTGGGCCGAGTGACTGAGGATGTGGACGATGTCCATGGAGAGCGGTCTGTCGAACAGATCCATAAGCGAGGCATCCGATTGCGTGGGATTCGGTTGAGTCGGAAGGAGTATAGGATTGCCGAACTCATCATTGCCCAGCACTGTCGTGATGACGACACCGGCATTGCGGCAATCATGGCTGAGCCTGGGTTGTCCAGGAAAGAAAAAGAACACACAATTCATCTATATCACATCTGTAAGGATATGGATGGCCTGGACCGGGTGAGGTTCAATGGCCTTGACTATCGCATACTGCGCACACGATATGCGCGCCGGCTCCCTCTGGTGGCCGGCTGCCTTCTGGAGGAAGATCTCCTGACACCGCTGGATATGGAAAACCCATGGGCATGAAAAACGGGGTAGAGATCCTTTGTTGGTCTCTACCCCGTTTTGACCTGTCACGCTGAAAACTACTCCACATAGGCACTGATGATATTGCGCAGAAGCTCAGTACGATTGATGCGACCAGCCAGACGACTGTTTTCAATACTATGACTTCAAGTAGAAAACTCAAATGGGGGACTATTGACAAAATAATGAAGGTTTACTATCATTGAGGATCATATGAATACTTGCTTGTTTGAAGGGCGGATTATCCCACTTTGAGGTTGTTGTGAAAAACATTTGTGAGGAGAAATAATGGATGCATTTTTTAGAAGTGAATGTTGAAAAATTCAGTTGTCTCCATTTCGAATTACCAGTCCATTTCATAGGCTTAGACGGTGACCAGATCCTTCAGATAGTTGTTGAGCATGGGGACCCCGTGAACGGAAGATTGCCATTTAATGTCTGGTGTAGTTTTCGTGGAAGCAGAATCAGAGGCTTTTTGATGGCGGCAACTGTTGCAGAGACGGACTCGCAGATAGACACAATCATGGAGTATTTGCAAAACTCATATGAGTTCGCTGAGATGGCAAAGAAGTTTGTAGAGCATTTTTCAAGATAAATTGAAAGCCTGCTGCACCAGAGTGCAGCAGGCTTTCAATTTGCTGGTATAGATAAGTTTTGCCAAGATTTTTTCTGTAGTCTGCAACTTCTTCATATCTCATCTGTGAGGCATCCTTATAAAGTGCCACCAGAAATCACACTTACAGAACCACATTGGATGCTCGACGCGCTTATCTTCGGCTCGTTTGATGACGGCGATTCTTGCCCTTGGTTCTTCGAACTTCCCTATGCTGCAGCACCTTGTCGGAAAAGGAGCCTGGCGAAATAGGGCGGAGATAGAAAGCTCAGTTATTCCTGGCCTTTTTTCTCCCACTTGGAAAGCAGCTGGCGCATGATTTGGCGCATTTCTGTTACTTGGAAGTCGATGATAATGCCCCAAGTAGTGGTGTCGTTGCCCCAGTCAGTGTAGTAATAGCAGGGGTAGCAACCATCGCCAAAACCAGAACTGGCAACTACGCCAAAGGGAATAAGGCCAGCATGGTGCTCACCGTCCAGAGTTTGATAGCAGCAAAATGTGTACCACCGGGTCCCGAAATCAGTGAGCTCTTGGTCTTCAATTACGGACTCATCCTGAAAGTGGTTAAGGTCAAAGATGCCGGCTTGGCCACTGTCTACACCGACGTCGAACGGGGCAGGGCAGGCCTTCAGTTTTTGGAGTTCGGGGCTGTCCTGGTGAAACGCAGATAAAAATGCAATCCGCTTGCCGAACTCGCCGGTATCGACAACGCCGATACTGGCGGACCACAGACCGGGTTTCACATTGGACAGCATTCCCATGCACCAGGTGCCGAGCTCATAGCAGGGGTCGGATACTACCAACTTGTCGCCGGTGACTTCAAAGGTGCCAAGGGTGACGCTCTCAATCTTCGGCTTTTTCATTGTTCTTCAGTTTCCTCCTTATTTTTGATGTAGCTGCCATAGTAGACGGTGTCCTCCTCAGTGGAGCAATAGACACCAATATAGAGCTGTTGTCCGGGATCCTTCTCAGGGTTATGCTCTACAAAGCAGATACGCTCCGAGCCTCCATCGTTCTGCAGCAGATCAATGTTGATGCAGGGATAGTCATCGCTGGGGAATACACTGACTTGAAGCGTTGATCCGTCCGGCGTGACCAGCTTGGCTACAGGGCCATTTAGCTCCGCCGTTCTAAAATCTACCTGAGTAAATCCCAGGTGGGTGTAGAGATAGAACTGACCGTCCAGCTTCACCACATCTCCAACCGACATACTGCGGCTGGTCTTGGGGTTCGGACGGTCATCACGGTTATACAGATCTAAGAGATACTCCAGTAGGTTAGTTTTTCGGATATCATGTTCTTGGGGCATTGTCCCAGGGTATTCCAGGTTCCCATGAAAAACTGGCATGTAGTACTGAGAGGGGACAGGACCAGTATAGGGACGATTGCGCTCGTACATTTCCAGCAACCCGCGCTCTCGCAACACGGCGAGGGGCGCCTGAAACAGCGTGATGGGGACGAGGGTTGCATCATCAGTCATGCTATCGGCAGTCCCCGCGGAATTGGCTCGCAGCTCATCGAGGCAGCTGCGGCAAATATCGCCGCCGACATAGTCGCTGGATGTCTGGCAGTGTCCGGAGCCTTTAGGGTGCTCCCAGATAAGCTCGGTACCGCAGCGCCGACAGTAAGTGGACGAGGGATCTTTTGTATGTAGCATTTCCTTACCTCCTGTTTGTTACTGAGCATGTAAGTTGACGCAGGCTCTCATGCTTCTGTGGACTCTGGTTGATACAAATTTTGCCTGGCTTTCGCAGAGTCCCAATATGGTAAATATTGTGTTTTGTCATTGTCCAGGTAGAAACAACAGCTTTTGAGTCCATCATCGATTTCCACGATTTCTCCCACATTTACCTCGATACCAAGTAGCTGCGAGACCGGTGTGTTCTCTAGCTTGGAAAGGAATGCAGCTGGCGCCAGATCTACCGTTCCCTCAATGCGGACGGCACACCGATACTCTGGAAGCGGATACTGTATTGTGATTCCCACAAAGCCGGAGGAACTGGCGGAAGAGGGGATTATACCTCACTGACAATGACCACGGGTTGGAGAATGCCGATCCTCTGGAGCGGGCTGAAATCCGCAGGCGCTGGAAACCCTTCATTGATCAACTGCCGCAATTTTCTTACCTCTGCAAAGAGATCCTTCCTTCAGAAGACTGATAGAAAAATACGGACCTTCTCCACCCTTCATAAACAACTAAACAGAGCCTGCCCCTCTCGACTTTCCCCCCTTGCCATTTCCGGTCTTGCAGGCTATAATAACTTTAATAGTTTCTGATGTCTGCATTTGAGCAGTCATAGTTGCCGTGTTTCAAAGTACCCGAGAGCCGCATTGGCTTCTTGGGTACTTTTTTATTTTTCCAGCCGCCGACCCGGTGTTCGGGTCGAGACAACTCAACATTGGCCAACCGGCCACAAGCGCATGGAAAAGGAGCTCTTTTCCATGCGCTTTTTATATACACCACAATCATTTATTTTTTGAGGAGGAACATCACCATGGAACAATTTGAACTTCGTTTTATCGTGGTTGGGAGTGACTTGGCTTCGATCCGTACCTGCGCCAAAACCCTGTTTGAAGCACCCTTACCTGGAAAAGTGTCGCTGCGCCAAGAGGAGAAATTTCTATTGGGCACCGTGACCATCGAATACCCCAGCGCCGCTTCTTCTGACTGGCAGGTGGCATTGACCTCGAATCTCCTCACCGAGATCCAGTTTCAGGAGCGCGTGGAGGCTGTGCTCAACAAACTCGACCTGCCGTACTGTGTCTTTGAAGGCACGGAAATCGGCCACGACAGCCGGTTTGATGAGATGGCTCAAGCTCTTGGCTCGGAGCTGCTGTTCCAAAGCATCTGGCAGTCTGAGCAGATTGGAAGGTACTGCGCCCGGCATCTCCCCTCCCTGACGCAGGACGGTGGTCTTGGGCACGTCCTTTCCTTTGCGAAAAAGGCATTGGCACAGCAGGTCTGGGACGATCTCGCCTCCGGGAAGGCACAACTGGAACCGGCAACGTAACCGACACCAGCGATATTCTGAAAAGAATAGGAGGAATTCTTATGCCGACAAAGCTCATCTGCCACACGCCAGACTGTGTCAACTGTGGTACAGACGGCACTTGCAATTTGACCGGCGATGTCCTGGTAGACCAAAAGAGGTGCCAATCCTACGCACCGCACACCATCCAGTTTATGGAGAAACCGCTGGCACTGTCCAAGCTCCCCAAGGAGGAGTGGGTCAGCCACATTCTTGAGGAGTCCGGCGCTACCTTCGCCAGTCTGGAGAGCTTTTATGAGCCATACAGCATGGCGCTGCATCGGGATTTGATCTGGCGCATTCCATACGGGTGCCTGGACTTCAGCGGTTGCGTCCTCTGCCTCGTGCAGGAGGGAATACTCTGCCTTCCCTACGATGCAGTTGACAGCCAGGAGTACGAACTGTTCAATACGGAGAACGAGCGCCTTCTTACCAAAGAAAGCCTGTTGGAGCTCCTCCAGGAGTTCAATGAACAGACCTCCTCTCTGGCCACTGTTCTGATGGAGATGGGCAAACTGGTATGACCCATCCCACCACCGCACCAACATAAATCAACACAGCAAGAGGCCGCCGATCCGCTGGATCGACGGCCTCTTTATTTTTGTTCTGAGAACGGCCCCTTCCCTGCTGTGCCTCTACATACTGACTCTACCACAAGCTGATCTGCGCCTCTGCAGACGTACGCATCAGTTCCGGGGGTACCACCGTGAGAATCCTTGCTGCAGCGTCGTCGTCAGCGAGCCATCTGTGCCGCTGCTCCCCCGTCAGGATGAGAGGCATCCGGTCATGGACGGGACGCATGGATGCGTTGGGTGATGTGGTCAGGATGCAGTAGCAATCCTCATTTCCCCGTCGGTCATACAGTCCCGCCATATAGAGGGCGCCCTCCCGGGGAAGGGTAAACAGGTACTTCCGCTTCTGGCTGTCCCACTCGTAGAATCCCGTGGATGGGATCAGACAGCGCCGGCTTCGGACGCTGTCCCGAAACAGGGGCTTCTCGGGCGCCGTCTCGGCCCGGGCATTGATGACCAGTGTACCAGGCAGCTGATATCCCCACTTCATCAACTTAGGGACCGGACTACCGGCATCGCCCAGAAGAACTGGTGCGCGATTGGACGGTCGGATCTCTCCCGGCGACCATGCATCGGATCCATACTTGCGCTGGATGGCATCGGCAATCTGCCGAATTTCTTCGCATTGTTCCGCTGTAAACTGATACCGTCCACACATTCTCTATGGCCTCCCGTGCAACAAGTTGTACGCGCTGACACAAAATATAGTATATCACAAACAGATACTAAACAAAACAGGATCCTGCTATCGCCCAGAAATCTCCTCTTGCGCTAATCAAACAAATGTTCTATTATTAAGAGAAAGGGGGTGACACCAATGGGCACACGCCATATTTTACACTGTGACATGAACTGCTTCTACGCCAGCGTCGAGATGCAGCGCCATCCAGAACTGCGCAACAAGCCCTTGGCAGTGTGTGGAAGCCAGGAGGAACGTCATGGCATTGTACTCACAGCAAATTATATCGCAAAGCCCTACGGTGTTCGGACGGGCATGGCCATCTGGCAGGCGAAACAACGGTGCCCTCATCTTGTTATCCTCCCCCCTGATATGGGCGAATATATCCGTATCAGCGGCTATGCCAGAGAGATTTATGAGGACTACACGGATCAGGTGGAACCCTTTGGCTTAGACGAGTGCTGGCTGGATGTGACAGGCAGCGTAGGTCTATATGGTTCATCTATGTCCATCGCCAGGGAGATCAGCAACCGTATTAAGTACGAGTTAGGAATCACGGCCAGTATCGGTGTGGCCAACAACAAGATCACCGCGAAACTTGGCAGCGACTACAAAAAGCCGGATGCCATCACACGGATTGGCCAAGACAACTACAAGGAGATTGTCTATCCCCTTCCGGTGGACGATCTGCTTTATGTTGGCCCTGCCACCTCAAAAAAATTGCGGGCCATTGGGATCAACACCATCGGCCGTCTGGCAGAGTGCTCTGAGGATGTGCTGCAACGGCGCCTCGGGAAAATGGGATTGGTCCTCAGCATGTTCGCAAAAGGACAGGATGTCTCCCCTGTTCAGAAGACAGATCATATCCCAAACATCAAATCCGTTGGCAATAGTGCCACCACGCCGAGAGACTTGGTGTCCGAAGGTGATGTGCAGCTGATGCTGCTCCTGCTGGCTGAAAGCATCTGTTCCCCCATGCGTGATCTGGCATCCCGCTGCACAGTCGTGGAGATCTATGTCCGGGATACTGAACTGCGCTCCATCTGTCGGCAGCGAAAACTGCCTGCCCCCTCCTGCTCCAGTCAGGAACTGGCAGAGGTAGGAATGGAATTGTTCCGCCGCCACTATCACTGGGAGCGCCCGATCCGGAGCATTGGACTGCGGGGCGCCGGCTTGGTGGAGGCCGTTGGAACCGTACAGATGTCCCTCTATGCTGAGGATCAGCGGCGGGACAAGTGGGAGCGGATTGACCGGGCGGTGGACCACCTGCGCCAGCGGTACGGCTACATGAGCGTCCGCCGAGCCTTGCTGGATACTGACCCGCGCCTGGGCCATATCAACGTGCGGGACGATCATACCGTTCACCCTGTCGGATTCTTTGGAGGATAAGCCTGATGGATCAGCGTGAGAAACGATATGTTCCGGTTATTGTCCGGTTTGACGCAGAAGGGAAACTGCGGCCATTGGAGATTGAGTTTGACGAGAGCCACAAATACCCGGTGGACAAGATTCTGGATGTCCGCCGAGCGGCCTGCCAGAGCGTGGGCGGCGTCGGGGACCGCTACACCTGCCTCATTCAAGGCAAGGAAACTTATCTATGGATGGAAAAAGGGAGATGGTTTGTCTGTGCCAAACGATGATTCGTATGAGAAAATGAGGCGGCGCCAATGCTGGCGCCGCCTTTGTCTTACCTTGGCAGTTCTATTTTATATCCACTCCGGATGACTGTCTTGATGTAAACCGGGTGCTTGGGATCGTCCTCCAGTTTCTGCCTCAGCCGCCAAATGATATTCTCCACTGCTGTGGTCCCATAGCGGTACTCCTCATTCCAAGCGGCGTCATAGAGCTGCTCTTTGCTGAAAACCTGCCCCGGCGTACTGGCCAGGAGTAGGAGCATGGAGAACTCGCCGTGATTAAGACGTACCTTCTCCCCTGCTTTGAGCACTATCCGGCGTTCTGGGTAGATCTCTATGTTCCCAAAGGCCAGCACATTATGAGAAGGGGCAGCCAGTTCAATGATCTCTACCCTCTTGTCCCGGAGCGCGTCCATGATGGCCCGGAATGTGCTGCCGTCTGAATCTACCGTTCGAATGATAATGACTTCTTTGATCCGCCGCACCCCCTGTTTGTTCTTATCTCATAACCTTGCGGCGATTGCTGCCTAATATCAACAGCACTGTTCCCGCCGCCAGCAGAACGACCTGAACCACAGTTACGCCCACTGGCACAACAAACACTGGATCAAGCGTCCCCAGGGTCAGGGGATAAGCGGTAAAGAAACTGCCATTCCACAGCCCCAAAGCCTCAGGCAGCGGCAGAGCCGCCAGCAGGAAGGGGACCGCCATCCATACATACACCAGCCAGGGCCGGATTTGGCCTGCCAGCCAGCCGCTGCCCAGAGCAAATACCAGAGCCGGCAGAAGGGTCACCAAGGCCGGGAGCAGCAGGCTCCCCCAGCTGTACCAGTGAAACATGCGGCCGTAGAACACCGCTGCCTCCACCATGCACAGCAAGGTCAGCAGCGCGCCCCCTGTCAGGGCCGCGGCGCACCGGGCCAGGGCATACTGTTTGGGCGGCATCGGTGTGGCATCCATGAGGATTGCCGCCCGCCGGGCCTGGGGAGAGGTATAGAAGGTCAAAAAGAACAGCATCCCGAGCCACAACAGGGGCATCATCCGGGAGAGGTAGTCCCCAAAACTCCAAGGAGAAAATGGCGCGGTGTGCGCCACACCCAGAATGGTCACGGCATGCAGTACAAACACCCCGTAGAGGAGCAGTACCACAGCCAATCCAATAAAAAACTTGTTCCACAGCAGCCTGCGGCACTCGTATCGAAAAATCTTACCCAAGGTTCAAATCCTCCTCCGTCAGATGGCAGGCATCCAAAAATTCCTGGTAGGTCAGATAGGGGTACATGGGGTCCAGTTCCCGGTTGAACAGGTCGTGGAGGATCTGGTCCATGGCCTCCTCGCCGCCCACCAACTGCTCCGCCTTCAGAATTTTTAGGGGCATCTCGCTGTATTGCCGTACCCGGGACAGGCTGTTGGAGATAGCCAGCTGCTCATTCTCCGGCAGCATCTCCAGATACTCCGGATGACGGACATAGAAGTTCAGATAGTAGTCGTCCACCGCCTGCTGCCACTGGTCCACATAGTGCTCCTGGGCATAGTCCTCGCCGTACAGTTCCTTGACGATGCGGTAGGTGGTGTAGACGGTCAGACCCTCGGCGGACCAGGGGCTGGTAGAATCAACCGTATCGAACATGTTGCCCAGGCCCCACCACTGGTGGACCAGCTCGTGGATGAAGGTCTCGCCGGGGACGGCCCCCTTGTTGGTATCCCTCAGGTTGGCGATGGTGAAGTCCGCCTCGTCCAGCAGGCTGGCCCCGCCCACGGCGTAGCCGCCGCCGGCCACCCGGCTCTGGATGAGCTTCAGGGTCTCGCCTGTTCCGAAAGACAGCGTCCCATAGTGCTCGGTGCAGTAGTCCACCACGGCCTTCACCGCGTCCACCGCGCCGGCCTCCTCCATGACGGACTGGTGCTTGCGGCCGTAGTAGAATTCGATGGTCATGCCCCCGGCCTCGATCTGCTCACAAATATAGTCACCGGCATACAGAATGCCGCCGGCGCTGTTGGCCTCATAGCGCCAGGTCCTGGTGCCGTCGGCGTTCTCTGAGATCACCTCCGCCTCGCTGGAACTGAAGGGAATGGCAATCATGGAGGCAGGCAGGGTGATCTCGATCTCGGCGGGATAGCCCGCCTCTCCGGGCATGACATTCATCACCCGGGGCGAAAGGGCCGAGTTCTCCAGACAGAGGTATTCGCTGCTCAGCTCCTTTCCGCCCTGCATGGTAGGCATACTCTCCTGGGGGAAGCCGCTGTACTCCATGGTCAGTTCCACTTCTTCCTCAGCGGGAATGGTGACCTCCAGCAGGGCCTCATTGTACTCCTGGTAGTCGCTCACCGTGAAGGGAACGTCTGTACTGTTGGCCTGGACGTTGGAGATGGTGTAGCCCGGGTTGATGCCGAAGGAGATGCTCTGCTCCTGGCCAGAGGTATTCTGGAACCGGTAGGAGGCCCGGCCCGTCACCGTGCCGGCGGAGGTGTCCGGGAACACCTGGGCGCTGCGGCTGAGGAAGGTGACGCCCTCGGCGTAGGGGATCTCATAGAAGGACATGACCGTGAGATCCGGGTTGCTCTGGTCGATGAAGGGCTGGGCGGCATACGCGGTGCCGGAGCAGGCCAGCAGGACCAGGGCAACGGCCGGGCGGTAGATCCGCCGGACGCTCCGGGCCAGGGAGCCGAACATGCCCTTTCCGTACTGCCGGATGCAGAGATAGGAGACTGTCCACACCCCGGTCAGAGCCGCCAGCCAGGTCAGGCGCATCCAGGCCACAGACCGGAACACCCGGAAGTTGGAGAAATCGTCGGACAGGGCCCACACACAGGGGTTCAGCCAGCACAGCTGCCAGTCGTCCGCCCATACAGTAAGGCTCAGCGCGCAGAAGACGATGAACAGCACGATGGACAGGTCCGCCCGGCGGGTGAACTGGTACGCGGCAGCTGCCGCCAGGATGCCCAGGGGCAGAGCCAGCCCCATGAGCAGCAGATAGGCCAGCACATAGTTGGCGCCGGTGAACACGGAGCCAATCAGCCACGCGCTGATGGGAAGCCAGACCAGCAGGGTGAGAGCCACCGTCAGCACCGCCGCGGTGAGCAGGGCCAGCAGGCGGGTCAGGGCCGTGGTCAGCGGGGACACCACTGCGTCGGTAAGGATGTCCACGCGGCTGCGGCGGGCCCGGTCCAGTTCAAAGATGGCCAGCAGGCCGAACAGGATGGCCCCGGCCACGCCCCCTGCGATAGCAGGGTTGGCCAAATACATGGAGAGCATGGTGGTGGACGTGGCGGGCTTGTAGAGCACCAGCCCCGCCACCGGAGAGAGGACCGTCAGCGCTATGATCAGCCAGGTCAGGCGGCTCTGAAGCAGCCGCCGCAGTTCTAAAGGGAAAAGCCGCATCGTCTTCATTGTACCGCCTCCCGGGAGATCAGATAAAGGTAGGCGTCCTCCAGCGTCGGCTCCTCTGCCTGGGCATAGGGTGGAAGCTGGTTTGCCACCGCCCGGCATCGGACGCCCTGACTGGTATTCACCCGGGCGGTGATATGGAGACCCTGCTCCTGTCTCTCGTCCTTCTCCCAAAAGACGCCCACATGGCCGGCGGCAGACGCGATCAACTGCTCCGGCGTGCCGGTGAATCGGATCTGCCCATGGTGGATGACCACAAGACGGTCGCACACCGACTGTACGTCCTCGATGATGTGGGTGCTGAGCAGCACCAGCCGGTCCTGGGCGGTGCGGGAGAAGAGGTTCCGGAAGTGGATGCGCTCTTCCGGGTCCAGGCCCACTGTGGGTTCGTCAAAAATCAGAAAAGGCGGGTCCCCCAGCAGGGCCTGGGCGATGCCCACACGCTGGCGCTGGCCGCCGGAGAGGGTGCGGATCCTGGCCCTGGCCTTCTCCTCCAGATTGACCGCCCGGATCACATCCCGGATGGCCGCCTGGGGACTGCGCAAACCCTTGAGGGCGGCCATGTAGTCCAGAAACTGCGTGACAGTCAACTCCTCAAAGAGGCCGAAGTCCTGGGGCAGGTAGCCGAGGCTGGCCTTCAGTTTCCCCTCAACCTTGTTTAGGGGCGCCCCGTCCACCAGGATGCTCCCCTCCGTGGGCATCAGGGCCGCCACCAGCAGTTTCATCAGGGTGGACTTGCCCGCCCCGTTGGGGCCCAGCAGGCCGATGAGGCTGGGGGATCTCAGGTCCAGGTTCAGCCCCTTCAGGGCCTGCTTTCCGCTGGGATAGGTCATGCTGACGGTTTGAATGCTGAGTTCCATATAGTCTGATTCCTTTCTGCTTGGGATGGGGAAAGGATACCAGGGCAATATGGAGGGAAGATGGAGGAAATGTGTGATTTGTGTGGAGAATGCACAGTTAAAAATAGGGTGGCAGCATACCCTGCTGTCACCCATTCTTATTTCAATAACGTATGTATAATTTTAACGATAGTTAATCCATAATCAACGAAGAAATTCTTTTGATCTTCTGAATAAGATTTTCTTTCTGCTATTGCTTCATCTGTAGCGTGTCTAAAGCAATGCATTTTCTTTCTATAGCTTGTTACTATATCATCAGAAATATAATCAAAACAAATCTTAGCGTAATCAGGCGTGATAAACTTTCCATTCTTTTTTAATAAGTTTTCAATCAAGTTTGCTATCTCTGCGAGTTTTTCATCTGTACTCATGTTATTAAACGATGCTTGTCGATTTGATATCTCGACAAACTTTTGATTTATGAGATCATCTATATCAATATGACTAGATTTCAGTTCAAAAGTCAAACCTGCAACAAACTTTCTTCTACTTGCATATCTGACGATCCCATTATCATCGTCTCCTTGAGCAATAATTCTGCTTCGTATTTCTCCATAAGTAAAGTCGCCAGGATCTACAGGTGGCCTAGCTAACACCCTTGGAAATTCCTTTATCTCATATCCTGTTTTATACAAATAATACGTTACAAGATAAAACCAGCATTTATTTTCACTACTAGAAAAACTCACTTCTGGTTGGCATAATTCCCTAAATTTCGTTATGGCTTCCTCGGCGTCATACACCTCAAATTCATAGTCATTCACTTCCTCATATCCACTAAAAACATTATAAATTTTATTCACATCCTTGATGGAGTCATAAAATCGATAATGATACTCTTCTTCCTGTATATTATTAAAATAAAATTCTTTTAAATCCATCCTAACACTCCCAGTTTATATCAAATCTATTCAATGTCGGTTATCTCTTTATAAAACTTACGCTTCCTTTGGCCTTGTGTCCTGTCACAGTAAATGTGTAAGTATCGTCTTGGGAGATCACAATTTCAAACTCAGAAGTGGGAATACCTGTTTCTGAATAGCTCGGTTCTCCCTCACTGTTTTCTACCTGAATGTCCACACTTCCATCGTCACTTACGACGGTTGTATCAATAACATCGCCTGTTTTCAAAGGCATCGACCTGTGATCGGAAGTATTTAAGATACTGTATTCCATGATAAACTGGGTATCATTCCCGGTGCTGCTGCCATTAAACGTGGCATTGCCTCAAGCGTTTAACAGCGCCAGAGAAAAGCATAAGATACAAGCGAAACCTAATTTTTTCATCATTTCTCTCATTCACAATTTAATGGTACTATTTTATCATATTGTGTCCGTAAAATCCACTGTGCCATCAGTCAGAAAACCGTACCGTGGCCCGCACCCCGTCCGCCGTATTCTCGATGGCGCACTCTGCCCCGTGGCGGTCCAGAATCATCTTCACCAGATACAGCCCCAGGCCGCTGCCGCCGGTGGCCCGGTTCCGGGAGCCCTCCTCCCGGTAAAAGGCCTCAAACAGGTGTGGCAGAGCCTCCTCGCTGATGTGGGCGACCGTGTTCTCCACCGTCAGCACTGGACTGCCCTCCTGCATCCCACACCAAACCCGTATTTCTGCCCCCTCTGGAGAGTATAGCGATGCGTTGGAGAGCAGGTTCCCCACAGCCTTACCGAGGAGAGACGGGTCGCCGGTGACGGTGACCCCCGGCGTCAGCTTGGACGCCAGCCGCTGGTCCCGCTGCTCCAGCAATCCGGCGTCCAGCGCCAGCTGGCGCTCCACCAGGGCGGACAGATCCACAGACTCCTGCTTGACAGCCACAGACCCTGTCTCCATCCGGGAGATGGCCAGCATCTCCCGAACCAGATTTTCCATCCGGCCTGTCACCTGAAGGGAGCGCAGCAGGTATTTGTCCCGATCCTGGTAAACGCCCACTCCATCCAGCATCCCAGAGAGCTGCCCCTTCAGGATGGTCACTGGCGTCTTCAACTCGTGGGAGGCGGCGTTGAAAAAAGCCATTCGCTGCCGGTCCAGTTCCCGCTCCTGCTCTACCTCTCCCCGCAGGGCTTGGTTGGCGCTCTCCAGATCCGTGAGGGCTGCATCCAGTCTCTGGGCCAATTTGTCTAAGCTGCGGCCCAGTTTGCCAATCTCATCCCGACGCTTTTCCCCGCATTCCCAGTGGAAATCCAGTTCCGCCATCTTCCCGGCAATGCCGCTCATGCGCACAATGGGATGGGTAATGTACCGGGAGTAGAAAAAAGCGCACAGCATGGAGAAAGCCAGCAGCACCAGCAAAATCCAGGGAGCCATCTGCACCAGTGCCCGCACAGCCAGGTTTTCCACCTGAACTCTGGGAGTGACATAGAGCGTATAGCTCTTACTCTGGCCCGCAAAGGTCACCTCGGTGGCAATGGTGGCCCCATCAGAGGCGGTGATGGTCATGGTTTCCTCGGTTTCCGTCCCCGTCCCATAACTGACCACCGTGTCTCCCTCCGCTGTGGTGACGGCCACACGTTCGTCCTCATACACGGCCTGGACGGTCAAACTCGCCCCTGTATCCACCAGTTCTCCGTCCGGACCCACCAGCATGGCACTGGCCCCGGAGGAGAGCGTAAACTCGTCCAGCAGCGCGCCGCAGTCCTCCGGCGTGGTGTCCGCCAACCGTCCCGCCAGGGCATCCACCTGGGCGGCGAGGTCGCTATTCACCACAGCGGTATAGGTGCTTGGGGTGGCCCAGGCAATCAGGCCGAAGGTGACTGTCCCGGCAAAGAGCAGGATGCCGGCAGTAATCAGAAAAATGCGAGCGGTCAGACTCTCAGAGAGTTTCTTTCGCGGCACGATAGCCCACCCCCCTCACAGTTTCAATGTAGTCCCGACCCAGTTTGTGGCGGAGATTCTTGATATGGCTGTCCACCACCCGCTCGTCCCCGTAAAAATCATAACCCCATAGTTTCGCCAGCAGCATCTCTCGGGTGAACACCCGCCCCGGTGCATCCAAGAAAGTATGGAGCAGTTCAAACTCCCGGGTGGTCAGTTCCAGGGGACGGCCGTCCAGCAGCGCCTCCCGGGTGTCCAGGTTGACCACCAGATCCCGGTAGCGCAGACGGTTCTCCTCCTCTCCCCCGCCGCTCCGGCGAAGGATGACCCGAATCTTCTCCAGCAACACCGGCATGGAAAATGGCTTGGTCACATAGTCGTCGATGTCCAAGCCGAAGCCTCGGAGCTGCCGTTCCTCTCCGTCCAGGGCGGTAAGCATGAGAATAGGTACCTGAGATTGCTGGCGAATTAACTCGCAGACACCGAACCCGTCGATCTTGGGGAGCATTAAGTCCAGGAGAACCAAGTCAAAGTGTTGACTCCCGAACAGGGCCAGGGCCGCCACGCCGTCCCCGGCCACGGCGGTTTGATAGCCGGCGTCTTCCAGATAGGTCCGCAGCAGCTCCTGAATATCTGGCTCGTCTTCTACAATTAAAATGTGTTTCATGCAGCATCACCTGTCCCAAGGATAGCATGGAATTATGAATTTATCATGGAGATTTCAGAAAAGTATCATATAAATAAGTCCATCCTGTACCATGAGTGGTTTCAAGAAACCATTTTAAGCCGCCTGGGTATCTGGAACCAATCCCGCAACTAACTTTGACACAACCGTTAACATCGGTTGGTGGACTGATGAAGGGGCGGAATGTATAATAAAGCCGAGGTGAGAACATGATCGGCAAAAATATTCTGACCCTGCGCAAGATCTGGGGTCTGACGCAGGAGGAACTGGCGGAACAGGTGGGTGTCTCCCGGCAGGCAGTGGCCAAATGGGAGAACGGCGAGAGCGTCCCGGACCTGGCCAGCAGTTGTGCCTTGGCGGAACTTTTCCGTGTATCTTTAGACGATCTGGTGCGCTTTGACGATCAGGATACTGGACTAATGATCCCTCCTCGGGGAAAACACTTTTTTGGCTCCCTAACCGTAGGGCCGGAGGGACAGCTGTATCTGCCGGAAAAGGCCCGAACCCTCTTCGGCATCCATACCGGTGACCAGCTTCTGCTGCTGGGAGACGAGGGGCGGGGACTGGCGCTGCTGCATCAGCGTGATCTGATCCGCTTTGCGGAGGCCGCGGGGATCTTTCCCCCGGATGACCAGTCATGAGCGGGGGCTGTGATCTTTTTTGGCGGCGCCGCTTTCAGGAGCAAGACGCCATTTTGCCCCACGGCGCCCGTATCCACTATGCCGTGGGGCCTGACAGCGGGCCTCCACTGCTGCTGATCCACGGGCAGACCGGCTGCTGGCGGGACTACGGTCCCGTGCTGTCCCAACTGAGCCACCGCTGGCAGGTGTTCGCAGTGGACTGCTACGGACACGGCCGATCCAGCCACGATCCCTCCCTCTACAGCCTGCAGGCCAACGGCGAAGATCTGCTCTGGCTTATCCGGGAGGTCATCGGCCGTCCGGCGGCGGTCTCCGGCCACTCCTCCGGCGGACTTCTGGCAGCCTATGTGGCCGCTCGGGGCCAGTCGCTGGTACTGGGAGCCCTTTTGGAGGATCCGCCGGTTTTTTCCACCGAGCCGGATTTTTTCCCTCGATCCTTTGCCTTCCAGGACACCTACGCCCCTCTCCACCGCTACCTCCTGGAGCATCCGGCGGAGTGCTGGGAGGCCTACTATCTCCGCCACTGCCTGTGGGGCCGGCTGTTTCTTCCAAAAGGTACTGCAGAGAAACTGGCCCGTTATGCCCAGCGTTTCCGGCAGCGCCGGCCGCTGGAGGAGCCCGTGCGTTTTTTTCTCCCCGGCGGTATCAACGATATCTTCCGCTATCTCCCCCAATATGACTTGGCCTTTGGGGAAGCCTTTTACAACTACAGCTGGCACAGCGGCATTCCTCACCGGCAACTGATGGGGGAAATTCGTGTCCCCACGGTGTTTCTCCACTGCAAAGATGCCTACACGGAGGATGGAATACTTCTGGCTGCCGCCTCAGATCTGCAGGCCCAGCAGGCGGCAGATTTGATGAAGAACTGCCGCCTGGTAACGATCTCCTCCCCCCACAATATCCACCGGGCCCACTCCAAGCAGTTCCTCCAAGCCATGGAACAACTCAGTTCCATGCTCTGAGAGGGCGGAACTCTTGTATTCAAGAAGTGTTTTAACATTTTTAGGTATTACACTGCGAGACCTTACCATGGTTGATGCTACAAGAAAATGTGGGAAGCAGCGTAGTCATTGGACTACGCTGCTTCCCACATTGTCCATGAGCACTGTGCTATGCTCATTATGGAGAAGAGATCGTTATTTCCTTTTTTCTTTCTCCGTTGAAATTTGCAGTCGATACCCTGCTCCAATCACCGTTTTTATGTACGCCGGGTGCCTGGGATCCTGCTCCAGTTTCTGTCTCAGCCGCCATATGATATTCTCCACCGAAGTGGTCCCATGCAAATATTCCTCTCCCCAAGCCGCCGCATAGAGCTGCGCCTTGGAGAATACCTGCCCGGGTGCGCTGGCCATACAATAGAGCATGGCATACTCCCCGTGGTTGAGACGTACTTCCCTGCCGGCCATCAGCACCCGGCGGTACTCGTGATAGATCTCCAGTTCTCCGATGCGCAACACCGATGTGGCCGGACCGACGACATCGGCCATCTCTTCCCTCTTATTCTTCAGTGCATCCATGACGGCCTTAAACACGCTGCCGTCCGGATCCTGAGCCCAGATGATAACGATCTTCTCCATGCTGCTCACCTCTCTGGGAGAATTTGATAAGGAAACAAAGAGAATGTGCGCTGACAATCTACCCCGTAGCGTGCATTTGTAATTTGTTGTATCTGCAGGTTCTTTTCTAAATAGCAGTATTTTCTCCTGTTGTAGACAACACTCATTATCATCCCTTACAGATAATCTTTCCGTTTTGATACTTCAAGTTTTGAACACACGATGCGTTTGTAACCTCCACCGTTTCCCATCCCGTCCAGCGGAATACCTTATAGAGCCGTCCTCCTTGCAGATAGTAGATGTAGTTCCCGTCTACGACAAAGGATGTAATAGAGCCTACATCTGCCAGCAGTTCATCCACTGTCGGTTCATGGTCAAGCAGCCCCCAAAAGGTCGCTGTGTTATCAGAGCCGGTGCTGAAATAAAGCCGTGTAGAGAAATCCTTGAAGTCGATTCGGTAAATCTGAAAGCCATTCCCCACCTCGCCGCTGGAGGCATAATAACAGGCATCCTCGTCAACATAGATGCTGGAGATAGCCCCGGACTGTCCAAAGGGATCACGGGTCAGCAAGATGGCCTCGCCTGTGGCCTTGCTGGTCGCAGTGATGGTGTTCTCCACCATATCAAGCTCTACCGTGTAGGCGCTGTTTTCTCCCTTGGACGCATCGGCCAGAAAATCATGCGTAATCTCACGGGAATTGCTGTGCCCGCAGCCAGTCAATGAAACGGTCATGCAGAGTATGAGCACCGCTGTCAGGACCGGGCGGGCAGAAATGGCCTTCCGCCTGCCGACATAAAATCTGAGACAAAGCCACACCAGCAGACATACGATAGCCAAGAACAGGACTATCAAAAAGCCGAACTGCTCCGGTGTGATGCCCGGAAAGGTTACTATATCAATCAAGTTCCAGTCCTCGTCATATCCAACCTCTGTCAGTGTCCCCCACACATAGCCGGTTCCGGCCAGCAGACCCGCCGGGAGCGGAAGGACATATTTGAGGAAGCTGCCGCCGATCAAATGTGGCAGAATAGAAACTGCGATGCAGGAAAATGTAGTAAGCACCGTCTGCCGGAACAGAATGGAGAGAAGGGCAATCAGGATAGCAAACCAAGCAGCCCCCAAGCACCTGGACAAGACTACAATCCCATACGCCTGCCCAACGGAAATATAGTAGGGAGAATTTTCAAAAAAGGACAGGCTTTGCAGCGGATAGGATGCTCCATCCAGACCGACCGACAAGGCGACAACGACAAACTGTACCAACTGGAACAAAGCCGTTGCCAGAATTGCCAGAGCCGCCAATGAGCCCAATTTGATCCCAGCCAACCGCCCCCGGCCGTTTCTGCAAGAGCGGAGGATCTGCGCCATCCCGCACTGGTACTCCCCGCAGAACACCGGAACACAGAGCGCCAGCAGAAATAGTAACAGGATTACATTCACGCCATCGTGGGTCAGCAATGTGTCCCATCCCCTCTCATCCATGAGAAAACGATGAGCGGGGTCCTCTTTTGCGTAGTAATACTGGTTGTAGATGGTTAAAAAGGCGGCCTTCCTGCCATCATCGGAGCGGGTGGCTTCTGCGTACTCCGCCTCCATCTCCTGCGCCTTTTCCTCTGTTATCTCACCCTGCCAGCGTTCCATGTAGGTCAGGTAGGTATCTTCGTTCCGATCAATCACATAACTGCTGTCGTAGCCGCTGCCGACGCAAAAGACTGCATAAGCCGCCAGAGCAATCAGAAGAAGTAAAAGCCCTTTATGATGAAATAATATCTTCTTTAATTCTACTTGCAGCATGATTTCCTCCTGATTGCTATGACCAGCAGACACACGATTACAGCTTGAACGATCAGAACCACAAAAAGCCGGAGCAAATATACCCCGCCGATACTCACTCCGGACAGGCTTTCCAGCAGTTTACTGCCGCTGGTCAAGGTGAATGGGCTGATACAAGCGAGGACCTGTTTCCACCACACGGGGGAGAGCGCCCAGCCAGCGCAGTAGTTCAATGCCACGCCAAGCCCCAATCCCATCAGGCATGGATAGAGTGATTTTTGGAAACAGGCGGACAGGAGAATCAGCAAGAGTGCTGTCACACTGAAACCGATGGCCTTCAACCCGCAAATCAATCCATAGAACAGCAAAATCGAGCCGGAAAATGGAGTATATTGATAACTCTCGATAGCATAGAGCGGGCTGGACCAGCCTTCAAAGCCACACAAAAGCCCAAATACCAGCAGGTTTGACAAGGCGAACAGAATTGTCAGTATCCAGGCAAATATCACTCCAGCGCCGCATTTGGAAAAGAGCAGAGGCCATCTGCCTCGTTTGCAGGAGGACAGAATCAAGGTCATCCCGTTTTCCTTCTCCCGGGTGAATGCGGGCGCTACCGCCAAAATGAGTAAAAGCAGGATCAGCAGATCGGAAAAGTCATAGGACAGCAGGGCCTCCCAGCCGTCATACAGATAAAACGCAGGGATCGCTCGGTCTGTATAGTGCTGGAGAATGTAGGCATTTTCTGCCACTCCCGCCACATTTCCGCTCTCCTGATAGAAGGTCACGTTTTCTTTTGCCTGGGCCAGAATTTCCTCCATGTCAGAGGAATATTTGACACTGTACTCCATGTGGGGATAGAAATAGCTGTGGAGCAGATAGTAGTCTCCAAAGATATAGCCGCTATACGTCCCCTCCTGCGGTTCCCGGCTATATGTTCCATCTGCCGTCAAATCGTCCAGCCGCTGGTACTCTGACGTGAGAAAACGCACGGTTTCCTCTGTAATGGGGCCTTTGATCCGCTCATAGATGGTGTCGTAGCCTGCCTGCATTCCGCTTGTATTGGCCGCAACGGGCCGTATCTCGCCGGCGTGATAGTCTGCAATGATTTTGACCGTATTCAGACACAGGAACAGCGCCAGCGCAATCAGTGTATAGCGCCGCAGGATGCCTTTTCTGGCCTCCAAATAGAGAAAACTCATATCTGTCCCTCACTTGGCTGGAAAAAGGTGTGCAGGAACACATCGTCCAGATTTGGGGATACCGGCTTTGCGCCTCGGAGCGGTTTCCCATCATCCACAATGCGCAGCAGATAGGAGCCATCCTGCTGCTTGATATTGCTCACGCAGTAAGTGTCCACCATCAGAGCCATATCCGCCTCATTGACCGACACCTCCCACACCTTTCCCTGGATGCTCTGCTCCAGTTCCCTGGGCGTACCCTGCATGACCAATGTCCCCCTCCGAAGCAGGAGGATTTCTTTGGCGATATATTCCACATCGGAAACAATATGGGTAGCTAAAAGGATGATGCGCCCCTTGGCCAGACGGGAAATGAGATTGCGGAAGCGAATCCGCTCACCAGGGTCAAGACCCGCCGTTGGCTCGTCCAGCACCAGCAGTTTGGGGTCGTTCAGAATGGCCTGGGCGATCCCCAGCCGCTGCCGCATCCCACCGGATAACGCCCCGATCCGCTTGCTGCGGTTTTCCTCCAGGTTGACGAAAACCAGGGCTGCGTCGATGCTCTGTTTTGCGTTTGCCACCCCTTTTACTTGACACATATAGTCCAAAAATTCCTGTACGGTAAAATTTGCATAGAACTGAGGGTACTGGGGCATATAACCAATCTGGTCGAAGTAGCGCCCGCCCATCTGGACGGTGTTTTCACCGTCCAGATGGATCACGCCGCTGCTGGCAGGCAGTATTCCAATCAAAATGTTGATCAGTGTCGTTTTTCCAGCCCCATTTGGCCCCAGCAGACCGTAAACGCCTTCTGTCAGAGTAGCGGATACATTTTGGAGCGCGGGATATTTTCCATAAAATTTTGTGATGCTTTCAAGTTCCAGTTTCATCATGTATTCCTCACGGGAGGTCAACCGCTTGTGAGAGGGCATAGCCGTCATCCGTGCCCAAAGCTGCATAGGCGGAATGGCCGATGACCCAAATCTCATAAGGTTTGCAGTTTGTATCCATCGTATAGGTTTCATCCACAACTTTTGTGCCATCGCTGACCTGATAGGCCCGCAGAGTGCCGCTTGGGCTGTCTCCACCCGCACAGGTCACAATGTACTGGCCGTCTGCGGATACGGCGGCAATCCCGCTTTCATCTCCGCTCTCCACGTTGATTACCTTCCCCTGCTGCTGGGACAAATCCAAAAAGAGGACAGAGCCGGTCTGCTTTGCGCCTCCCATGCTGGCGGGCAGAATCGTATCGGAAACAGCGGCATATTCTCCGTTCACAGAGAGCATAGAACCGGAAAAGCCCTCAGCAGAAAAAACAGCGGCGGCGTTGTTGCTCAGATCAATCGAGCCGTAGGCCGTGGTATTTTCCTGCCCGTCCAGGCTTCCGAAAAAGGCAAGATAGTTTCCGCTGCCGCTGTACCCGACCCCCTCAAAATAAACGGTTTCGCTCATGGCCGGAGTGATTTCTGTCAGCTCCTGCGTCTCAAAGGTATATTGATAGAGGCTGGGTCCTTCCGCATATACAAGGGCTTTCCCGTCCGGCGCAGCGGCAAAGACAGAGCCCCAAAGCCCATTTACCAATGCCTCGTCCGTCAATTCATAGCTATCCACCAAATTAAGGCTCTGATCGAACAGCCAGTAATACAGCTTTTCCGCAGAACTGTCGCCGGAGATCACCGTGACCCCGCCGGTGTCCTGCACATCCGCCGCTGTCTGGCTGGACAACATGACGATGGCTCCCTCGCTGGTCTTGTCTGTCAACATAGGTGTTTGGGCGGCGTCAAAAACATAGGTAGCTGTCACTTCGCCGGTAGACAAATCGGTCAGTTTCAACTCATTGGCAGCATAATCGTACTCCGGCGCGAGAAAATTGACCGCGCTGCCGGCCGCCTGTTCCGCCGATTCGTCAGGAACCTTTTGGGCGTTCGCTGAGGGATCGCTGGACGGATTTCCGGTGTTTGCCGCCGGTTCGTTGCCTCCGCAGGCGGAAAGCAGAGAAAGACTGAGTGCAAGTGCAAGCAAAATACTGATTCTTTTCATGTTCGTCAAACCTCCCCGTTGACCAAAAGTACAGATGCTGTCTTAACTGGATTGTTGATTTCAAGCTCCCCATCTTCCGGGGTAACGGCGATGGCATAGACGGTGTTCAGCGTACCAAGTGCAGAGGTATCAATCTGGAATGTGGCTTCTACCATCTGGTTTTTTACAGTCCGAACAGAGAGATAGTCCGCTCCATTGAGTTGGACAGGCTGGTGGTTAATAAACAGAGTGATATTGAACTCCGCCTCTGGCCCGCCGTAGAGTTGCACGGTGATTGTCGCTGTTTTTCCGTCTGCCTGGATGTAATTTCCATCTTCAACACCCAGGGACAAGGTTGCCGTCGTGTCCAGGCTATCGGTCGCGCCCCATGCAGCCAGGGTATCTAATACGTCCTGCGGCAAATCCACCACATGGTAGTCCGTACCGGCTGCGGCCAATGTCTGTACGGGGGCGTCTGTTGCAAAAGAAATCTGGCGGGATGTGGTTGCAGATTCCTGGTGGTGGAAGCCATAACGCGGATTATCGGGCCCTTCTGCTACAAAACTGGGCTCCAGAATTGTGACAGTCATAACAGGGACGGTTTCCCCCGCCTTGCCGGTCACTGGCTGGAATACCATGTTGAAATTCTCTTGCTGTCCATAATCTAGGTTAAAGACCTGCATATAGCTTTCCTCACGCTCCGTACCATCCTCATAGACTGCGGAATAGGGCTGGGCCACTCCATCCACAAACAAGAGGACGCCGATCTCCGTGGTCGTTCCAGAAGAAGCGCCTGTTATGGAGAACGGAATTTCCAACGGTTCGCCATCGTAGGTATAAACCGTGTCCATCGGGTCTTGCAGTCCAAATTCCGCAGAACCCATCTCATTGTCTGCCGGCTCCTCCTCAAAATAGGCGTCCAAGTCGTTTGATTCGTCCGGGGCCGGATTGCTGGCCTGGGGCGCGCTGCACCCAGCCAGCAAACATACAAGCACCAAAGAGAAAAAAAGAAGTCTGTGCATAAAAAATACTCTCCTTATCGGTAGGATAAGGAGAGCATAATGGGAAAAGGTCTACGATTGGTCAATCGGCATCAATTTTTTCTGCTTGTATCTGCATTTCCACGCAGGCTCCGTTGTGATTGCTCAGAGAGAGCGTTCCACCTTGTTTCTGGCAAAGGGTGTTGCAGATAGAGAGGCCAAGCCCGAAGTGGTCATTTTCCGTATTCTCTTTGTAAAACGGCCTTGTGGCGGAGCGGAGGGATTCTTCCGAAAAGCCTGCCCCATCATCATATACCTGGATGGTAAGCATTCCTTCTTGCCACCCGGCCTTCAAAGCGATCTCATGGCAGGCGAAACGCAAGGCATTAGAAATCACATTGTCGATCATGCGATGTACCAAGGTCCCATCCAGCATGACCTGAATATCCGGGACCCCACTAATATCCATAGAGAATTGAAGCTGGTGCTGATGCGCTAAAACGGTGTATTCGTCCTCCTGCTCCTCAAAAAATTCCCGCAGAGAGCAGGTTGTTGGCTTTACTGGTATGGCATCCATCGCCTGTATCTCGCGCACTTGGTTTGCGTACTGTTCCAGTCGATCTGTTGCCAAAGAAAGATTATGAATCGTGTCCATCAGTTTGTCCTCGCTGATGCGTCCAAGCGGGATATTATGCGAAAGATATTCTGTGTATCCTTTCATCACAGTGATGGGGGTACGGAGGTCATGGGCGATGGAGGCGCTGAGTTTGCGCCGCTCCTCCATCATAGCCCAAGTCTCTTGATTATTTTTTAAGAGGGCAGCCCGCATGGTGTCCATCGCTCGACAGAGCTCGCCCATTTCATCCGAAGCTGGATAGTCCAAACAAAAATCCAGGTCGCTTTGCGATATGCGGTCGGCGCTCTGTAAGAGTAACGACAGCGGCTGTTTCAGTTTGATGGCATAGAATATCCAAGCGCAGAAGATTGTACCAAGCACGAAAAGCAAGGTCGGCACCAGGATTACGGCCGCTTTTGCCGCATAGTAGGCGACCCGCTGTGTATCGCTTAGGTTGGCGATTTGGTACTCGGTGGATAAAATCACAAGCTGTCCATTTTCTCCCGGAATAATCTGTTCATCATCCGCAATCACCAGGTTATATTCATCCTCAGTTTCCTGGGGTGGCAGCACCTGATAGTCCGTTACACTTTCCAAGATGTGATTTTGCACGTTGACACAGGTAAAAATGGTCGCTGCCGAAATACCTGCTACAAGCACCGCCATAACAAGGACAAGTGATACGAAGGCTCGGCGGAGAGGCATGGAGCGAAGCCAGTGCTTTATTTTACCCATTTATAGCCGCACCCCCAGACTGTTTCGATATACTGCGCCCCCAGCTTGTTTCGGATGCGGCGGATGTGTTCCTTCACCACAGCATTGTCAGCGGTGCCGTCAAAGCCCCGCACCTGTTCATAAATTGTTTCCCGGCTGAACACTTGTCCAGGGTGGAGAGAAAGCAGTTCCACTATATCAAATTCTACCTTGGAAAGTTCTATGGGCTGGCTATTTCGGGAGACAGTCCTTGCGGCATAGTCCACCACAATGTCTCCAAAGCCCCGGACGCTGATTTTTTGCTGGATGCGGCTCTCCCTGCGCAGATGGGCCTCCACCCGAGCGGTCAGTTCTGCCAGACTGAACGGTTTCAAAATGTAATCATCACCGCCTGCCCGCAGACCGGCGACTCGGTCCGCCTCCTCAATCCGGGCGGTCAAAAATAAGATGGGGCAGGTTACATGGTCACGGATCGCCCGGCACAATTCAAGGCCATCCATCCCCGGCATATTGATGTCCAGCAGAATAATATCTGGCTGCTGGGTCAGCTTTTGCAGGGCCTCCTCACCGCTTTTTGCCGTGATTACTTGATACTGCTCCATTTCAAACTGATCCCGAAGCATATCTAAAATCATCTGCTCATCATCTACGACCATAATAGTGTAACTCATATTCTCACCTCGCTTGCTGGTATCATAATAGGAAAAAGTCTATAAACAGTCAAGTAAGCTCTTTATAATTGCCTATTTATGAATTTATCATGTAGAACTTTTCTCGTTTTTCAAATCGTTTCGTTCTGGTTTAATCAATTTCTGATGCGCTAAGAGTACTTTTTTCTGCTTTACAGCGATTTTGTATGAGTCTGTTTGCTTTATAACCTGTTGGATTGTTTGGATATAGAGCCTTTTCAAGTTCATAGCACAAGCCTCCTTATCTGGTTTGTCCCTATATAAGACGGAATACAACGCTCAATCTGACGTTCTCTCAAAATTGATAAGCAGGGCAAAGAGTTACCCACTTTGCTCTGCTTATTAGGGAAGCATCCCCAATCCCCAAAGAACGCGTTGTGTCCGGAGATTTAGACAGAGTGCTTTCCTGGATCTTCCGAAAGCAACTCCTATTCAGATTCTGATGTCATGGAAATAGGGAATTTTATGGAAAGTCTCACCAAAAAGCTCGCAGGCAACTATGAGGATATACCTTATGACAGCCCAAAGATTACCCATCAATCTGTAATTTCAATTTTGTATCCAGTCCCAATTACCGTTTTTATGTACGCCGGATGCTTAGGATCATTCTCCAGTTTCTTTCTCAAGCGCCAGATGATATTCTCCACGGAGTTCGTCCCATGTAGATATTCCTCTCCCCAAGCCGCTGCATAGAGCTGCGCCTTGGAGAATACCTGCCCGGGAGCGCTGGCCATGCAATAGAGCATGGCGTATTCCCCGTGGTTGAGCCGCACTTCCCTGCCAGCCATCAGCACCTTGCGGTGCTCATGATAGATCTCCAGTTCTCCGATACGCAACATGGAGGAGACCGGGGCAGCGACGCTGACCACTTCCGCTCTCTTGCCCCTAAGCGCATCCACAACGGCCTTGAATACACTGCCGTCTGGATCTGCTGCCCGGATGACAATGATCTCCTCCATGCTGTTCACCTCCCTGCAGTGTTTTTTGCAGCACTATCCGTTTTGAAGAATTGCGTTTGCCTCTTGTGCATCGAGATACCCGTACTTCTCCATCTGCTGAAGAACATATTGCTGCCGCTGCTCGGCCAGATCTGGGTTTGCGGTCAGCGAATAGACGGATGGTGCATTCGGTATTCCAGCCAGCAATGTTGATTCGTAGTCCGTCATCTCCCCAGGCTCTTTCCCAAAGTAGCCCTCACTGGCATCCCGGACACAGTAGTAGCCGTCCCCGAAATAGATTGAGTTGACATACAGTTCCAGGATTTCGTCCTTTGTGTAGGTCTGCTCCAGTCGGAATGCCATGAACATCTCCGCTGCCTTGCGGATAAAACTCCGTTCCTGGGTAAAATACAGGTTTTTGGCAAGCTGCTGGGTGATGGTGCTACCGCCTTCCCGCAGGCTCCAGGACTTGATGTTATTCCAAGCGGCCCTGGCGATGGCAATGATGTCGATGCCGCAATGCTGCCGAAAGCGGTGATCCTCTACCGCCACGACCGCCTCAAGATAGATGTCCGGCAGTTCCGCCAACGTCGTATAACTGGGGTTTGCCTGCACCTCAGCAACTCTGTCCTCCAAGCTCTGCTCCTTGAGTGCGTCACGATACATGAAGTATCCCAGAACAGCCACTACACTGCCGCACACGATTCCCACTGTCAGGATCAACAGAATGATTCGTACCAGCAGTTTTTTCAGTATCTTCATGACGCACCTCACAGTTTACTCAATCTGAATGGACACGCTTCCGTTTGCTTCCTCGCCCCAGACGCCGATATAGGTGCTGCCGCCGCCTACCTCGATGGTGGAGCTGTAGTCCCCGCTCCCGGACAGCAGGATTACCGGGTCATCCGAGCCGGAGCATAGGAAGACGGCAGCCTCTCCCTCCTCAATGTCGAGAGAGCAGGAGATTTCTACCGTGTTCCCGGCCGCCCGGTCCAGGGTGGTGCTGCCAAAGAGCAGTTCTGTGCCGGAAAAGTCCTGGTAGTCGGCCTCATAGGTGCCGGTGTAGTCGTCCTCACCCCGGACCCGCTCCCCTTGGAGGGAGCGATCCGGTGTCAGCGCCCAGGAGCCGGCGGCATCCACCAGCGAACCATAGGCACCCACAAGGGCGTCTTTTACCGAGTCATCTGTCGCGTCAGCGGCGGCGTCGAGGACTGCGTCCGTCCCATCCGCCAGCGCGCCGGCGACCCGGTCTGTCCCTTCTGCCAAGCCGCCCAGAACCGCATCCGTCCCGTCCGCCAGGGACTGCAGTACACCGGAGCAGCCGGACAGCAGCAGGGCGCAGAGAAGGCCGCAGGTCAGGAGCGGCACCCATCTCTTTCGGTTTTCTTTCATCGTGTTCTCCTCCCTGCCTGCCGGCGTCCGCCGGACTTTTTCTTTTTTGTACTCCCGGCCTTGCTGCTGGGTCTGGAGAAGGTCAAGATCACCGCCGTCAAAACGATGACCGCCGCCATGCCCAGAAGGGCCAGCGGGATGCTGGGCGCCTCAGTTGCTCCGTTGTACTCCTGCATATCAAAGCCGGCCAGTACCAGTGCCGCGGAGAAGGGATACGCGGAGAGCAGGAACCCGCTCTTGAAAAACAGGATGCAGTACCCCAGGAAAAAGGTCAGGATAGAGCCGCCCAGATAGGCGCCCCGCATCTGCCCGAAAATCAAAATCATGGGCATACAGACCAGGAAGGTGGTCAGCGCCGCAGCCACCACCTGTCCTCCCTGCTGGAGGATCACCCCTGGCGTCAGTCCCGGGAGGTCCGCCAGCACCCCAGTGAGCACCGTCACGGCCACGCTGTAAAGACCAAACAACAGAGACAGCAGGCCGGTGACCGCCAGCTTGCCCCCCAGGAGTTTGGGATAGGACACCGGGACGGTAAGCAGGTTCTTCATGGTGTCATGGGTGTTCTCCCGGTCAATCAGCCACCCGCCGATCATCACCAGGGAGATAGGGAGAAACACCTGGGTGTTGCCCCACACCACGTTGGCGAACAGGTGGACAAAGTCATAGTTGGGGTCCCGGATCTCCGGGTTCACGATCAGCTGGGTGCCGTACTGCACCACCGGACATAGGGCCAGAGCCACAATGCCCACCAGCAGGATCTGGCACCGCCGCAGTTTCCACCACTCCGTCTGAATCATTTTCTTCATGCTCCGCACCTCCTCAAACGCCCTGGCGCTTGTAGACCAGCGCGATCAGGGCCAGAAACACCGCGGCCTCGACTCCGGTCACCAAAAACGCCTGGGCGGTGGTGACGAAATAGGGGCTGACCCGCTCCAGAAGCCCCAGCATCTCGGCACCAGCATTGGAAAAGTCGAGATACTGGAAGTACCACCGGAAGGTCAGCGGCCCGGGGAGCAGCGTCCCCAGGTTCAGGCCGAAGGGCTGGGTGATGAAGAGGTCATTGAGGCCGAAGATGTAGTTGACAGACGTGTAGAAGAAGGTGACAATCACGGAGACAATATAGCTCCGGTTCAGCAGCACTACCAGCAGGATGCAGGGCAGGGCCCCGGCCCACATCATAATCCCCTGGCCGATGCCCACAAGGAAGAGCCTCAGGAAACCCACCGGCTCCCACCCGGCGGCCAGCACGATGAACAGGATCACGAGCCCCCCTACCGCCATGAAGGCGATGGCAAAGAGAAACAGCAGGGCCATCTTTGCCATGGCCAGGGCTCTCTTACTCACCGGCACAGTCATCAGGTTCTTCAGGGTGTCGTTGTCCTGTTCCTCAAAGAGCAGGTTGGAGGCCAGTACCACCAGGGCCGGCATGAGCAGCAGATAGGCGCTCATTTGAAACAGGGTGGACATCATGCCGTCCACCGCCTCGGCGCCGCTGGTGAACTCCCGGAAGTCCGGCAGGAACAGGGCGCACCCCAGGGGGATCAGTGCAGACACGGCAGCGGCAGCAAAGAACAGGGGCTTGCGCCGCAGCTTGGCAAATTCACACCACAGGAGTTTAAGCAATGCCCTCACCCCCTGTGATGCGCTTGAAGTAGTCCTCCAGAGTGTCCTCATAGAGGTGGGCGTCAGACACCACCAGCCCCGCCTCCACGAACCGCCGCACCGCCGCGCCGGTGTCCAGGCGGAGATCCCGGACGGTCAGATCCCGTTCATTCTCCACGGTGACGGCCTGGATGCCCAGTTCCTGCTGGAGCAGCTGGGCGGCCACCGGTGCGTTGGACACAGAAAACCGGAGGACTTTCCCGTTTTTCCGCTCCAGTTCCGCCAGACTCTCCTCCTCCAGGAGAACCCCGTGGTCGATGATCCCGATGTCATCGGCCAGCAGGGCGATCTCGGAGAGGATGTGGCTGGAGATCAGGATGGTCTTGCCCCGTTCGTCGCACAGCGCCCGGATGAAATCCCGCACCTCGGCGATGCCGATAGGGTCCAGGCCGTTGATGGGCTCGTCCAGGATCAGCAGCTCCGGGTCGTGCATCACCGCCAGGGCGATGGCCAGCCGCTGTTTCATGCCCAGGGAGTATTGGGCGTAGCGTTTCTTGTCCCGGTAGGGCAGGTTCACCAGTTCCAGCGCCCCTTTAATGTAGTTGGGACTCTTGAGGCCCCGGAGCCGGGCGAAGATCTGCAGGTTCTCTGTGCCGGTCAGGTTGGGATAGAACCCCGGGGACTCGATGAGGCTGCCAATACGGGGCAAGATGCGCTTCTCGTTCCCCTTCAGCGGCCGGCTGAAGATAGACACAGAGCCGGATGTGGGAGCGGTCAGCCCTAAGAGCATCTTCATGGTGGTGGTCTTGCCCGCCCCGTTGCGCCCCAGGAGACCGTAGATGCGGCCTTTCTGAACGTGGAGATCCAGGTTGGAGACGCTGACCTGGTCCCCGTAGCGCTTGGTAAGTCCCTTGGTTTCGATGATACAGTCGCTCATAAGCGGTACCTCCTTTGCTTGGTACCAACAGGATAGCACCCGAACCTTGAGATAACGCTGAGCCAACCTTAATTTTTCTCTGAGATTTTGCGGAGGGCATGGGCAGGCCAACACTTTGGTGGTATCATAAAGCCAAAGGAAAGGAGGCGTCCCAGAGTGAAGTATAAAATTATGTTGGTAGACGATGACCGGGACCTATTGGAGATGCTATGCTCCATCTTCCGCCGGGCTGGCTATACCGAGCTTGTGACCGCCTCCTCCGGCCAGGAGGCCCTCCAGGTTTGGCGGGAACAGCAGCCGGCGCTGATCGTCCTGGATGTGATGATGCCGGGGATGGATGGCTTTGCGGTTCTGCGGGAGATCCGCCGCACCAGCCATGTCCCCGTCCTGATGCTCACCGCCCGGGGCGAAGCGGAGGACCGCATCGAGGGGCTGGAGATCGGGGCGGACGACTATCTCCCCAAGCCATTTCTGCCCAAGGAGCTGCTTTTGCGTGTGCAGGCCATCCTCCACCGGACTTACCCGGAGCCACACCGGACGGTGGAGCTGGCGGCCTCTACGGTGGACTTAGAGAAGGCGGAGGTGTGGAAAAACGGAGAGCGGCTGCCCCTGACAGCCAAGGAACTCCAGCTGTTCCAGAAGCTCTATGAGAACGCCGGAAGGATTGTCACCACCGGCATCCTGTGTGAGACCATCTGCGGGGAGTTCTGGCAGGGCTACGAGAGTACCCTCTCTACCCATATCCGCCACCTGCGGGAGAAGATTGAGGAAAACCCCTCCAAGCCGGTCTCTCTGGTGACGGCCAAGGGGCTGGGCTACCGGCTCAATCTGAAGGGGGCGAAATCGTGAATCCGGTACAGCGTTTTTTCCGGCGCTACATTTTCTCTACCATTGGCATTTTGGCGCTGTTCCTCGTGGTGAATCTCCTGCTGGTCCTGACTGTTCTGACCGCTGGGTACATGAGCGGGACAGACAACGGATTGTCTGTCCGGTCGGTCTCCAGCCATGTGACGGAACAGGGCGGCATCTGGGCGGCGGACGACACGGCGCTGGCCCTGCTACAAGAACATGACGCCTGGGCCATGCTCCTGGACGAGAGCGGCAGCGTGGTCTGGGAACATGGGCTTCCCGAGGAGCTGCCCCGGTCCTACACCAGCGCCCAGGTGGCTTCCTTCAGCCGCTGGTATCTCCAGGACTATCCGGTGAAGGTGTGGAGCCGGGAGGACGGCGCCCTGATGGTGGTGGGCTTCGCTCCGGACACCTTAGTGAAATACTACTTTTCCATGGAAAAGCCCTCCCTGCTGATGTTCCTGATGGGATCCATTGTGGTCTTTGTGTGCAACCTGCTGTTGATGGTCTTTCTGATGCTGCGAAACGCCCGCCGGGTGGAGAAGGCCATGTCCCCCATTTTGCAGGGCATCCAGGACCTGAGCCGGGGCAGTTACCAGTCCTTGGACGAGCGCGGTGAACTGGCGGAGATCAACGCGGGGCTGAACCGGGCCGGGGATTACCTGATGCGCAAGGACAATACGCGGGCGGAGTGGATCCGCGGGGTGTCCCACGACATCCGCACGCCCCTCTCCATGGTGCTGGGCTACGCCAGTGAGTTGGAGGACGATGCCGCCCTCCCGCCCGAGGCCCGGCAGCAAGCCGGGATGATCCGGCGGCAGGGGGAGCGTCTGAGATCTTTGGTGGAGGATCTGAACCTGACCACCAAGCTGGAGTACGCCCTCCAGCCCATCCGCAGGGAGACAGTGGACCTGGTGGAGATCGGGCGGCAGGCGGTGAGCGAGGTACTCAACAGCGGACTGCCGGAACGATATGAGATCGAGTTCTCTGAAGAGCATCCGGGCCGGGCTGCCCGGATGGAGGGTGACGCCGCCCTTCTCCGGCGGATGCTGGACAATCTGATCCGCAACAGTATCGTCCACAATCCCCAGGGCTGCCATATCTCTGTTACAGTAGGGGCGGAGGATGGGCGATGCGTCTGCACGGTGATAGACGATGGCGTGGGGATGGACGCCGCCCGGCTGGAGGCGCTGAACCGGGAGGCGGACGTCTCCAGCACCCAGGGTGGCGAGCACGGCCTGGGCCTCAAACTGGTACGGCAGATCGTGGAGGCCCACGGCGGGACGGTGCAGTTCCGGCAGGCCAAACCCCACGGTCTGAGCATCTGTATCACATTTTCGGCGGACACAATAAGTTGAGAAAAGGTGGACGGCTCACAGGCCGTCCGCCTTTTGCTCACTGCAATGATAACTGCAAATTCTAAGGAAAGTATCAGGTACCACAGAAATTCATTATTCGGCTCGTACGCTGGAGCCAGACGGCGGGGCCGCCCACGGGACAGGCTTGAAGCTGGTCAGCCAGATCGCCGCCGCACACGGTGGGACAGTGCGATTTGAGCAGGGGAACTCTCAAAATCTCTGCGTCAGCATTTATCTTCCTATTCACTAAGGTGAGGCGGACGGTTTCAATGGCCGTCTGCCTTTTTCATTCACTCATTGTACACTGATGATATTCACGATCTCCATCTTACCCATTTGTTTGATTGGCCGCTTTATTGCCACCAGGGCAGAAATAATACACAGGCAAACAATCAGCATAAGAGGACCAACAGGTATTTTCCAACCTATACCCCATTTATCTGCAATTAAATACTGAAAGATAATCTTATTTAGGGGCAATCCTAAAACACATCCTGCAACGCATCCTATAAAAGCGTAAGTAAATGCCTCCGCTGCTGTCATTTTATAAAGTTGACTGATACTCATACCGATGGCCCGCATGGCACCGTACTGCCTTGTTCTGGACGCTACACTGGCGTTCATGCTGTTAAAAATGTTAAACACTGTGATAAGTGCGATAATGATGAGGAAGCCATAAATAAACACCGCGCCTGTATAGTAGGAGCTTTGGGACTCGGAATTGGTAATTCTCTTGTCTGAAACAGTGCTGTCGGATGGGATCATGCTCCGTATTGTGGAAACAGTATCATCCCCGCCAGCAGAAGAAAATTGAACATCAATCGTCGTATAGCCCAAATCACCAACCAAAGCGGTAAATGTCTGTTCCGAGCAGATCATATATCCGCTGCTGCCTGCACCGTTCACCGCACTGGCCGTGGATGTTGCCAGTATTCCGGCAATCGTTACCTGCTTATCGCCGGAAGTTGTATGAAGGACTATGCTATCTCCAACATTCCAGTTTGCACCATCTTGATAAGTGACCAGAACACGATCTGTATTTTCAATAGCAGGCGTGATACTGCCCTCATTCAATTCTTCTTTCGCCCACCCGAATTGGTTATCATCGTAGGAAATGAGCGTGATGGTTCCTTCTCCCACATCAGAGGAAACAGAAAGGCCAGCCATTTCCATACGGCCAAAAACTTTGTCAACACCTTCCGTTTCGCTAATCTGTTCCACCAGCGACTTATCCAGAGGCGTATTTCCCATTGTAATAGATACATCCGCTGCTGATGGAGAGAGTGCAGGCATCCCTTGATTGAGAAAGACTACCATTACCTGAAACGACAGGAACATCATAATGCTGATAGCAAATGAGCAGGTCATAAGGAATACATTCTTTTTGCCGGATAGTGCATGGAAAATTCCCATGCTGGTTTCAATGTGGAACAGCTTTGTATTTGCAGCCCTTTTGTTCTGCGTAAGCTGTGTACTGCCGCTAATTGCAGTTACCGGCGATACTTTAGAAGCCTTTTTCGCTGGGGACAGGGACGCCAGCAGTACAATCAGAAAACCAATCACCGCACCAGCAATCAGACCGCTTACACTAAACTGAAAAAGCGGTATTTCTGAAAAGCGTTCCCCGCTGATGGATTTCAGCAAGAGGCAGGCACACCATGTAATGATCTGTCCGGCAGCCAGCCCAATCGGTACGCCCTTCATACTTTGGCGCAGCCCTTGAAGAATGACGAAATGCTTTACCTGTGCTTTGGATGCACCCAAGCACCGCAAAAGGCCATAGAACTGAACCCGTTCCAGAACATTTGTGTTAAAGCTGGCGGCAATCATTACTGCACCGGCAATCAGCACCAGAAGGACAAGAAAGCCCGCAACAATATATAGGGACTGCATTGTGCTGTTCTCACTTTGTCCCATCAATCCAAGGAGCGCCGTATTTTCGCTTACCTGACTGTTTGAAAGGCCATATTGTGTTTTTATTTCATTCATGGCCTCCTGAATGTTTACGCCATCTTTGAACTGGACGCGGAAAGTGGTTCCGTTTTGGGCATTTTCATCCGCAATCTGGCGAAAACCGTCCTCGGTCAATACCATACCATATACATCCGCTTTAAGCAGACTTCCCATATCGGCAAGCACGCCGGTAATGCGATATTCCCGGCTGGAACCGTCCGGCACTGTAACGGTCACGGTGTCGCCAACCGCAAGGCCCAACTGTTCCAAAGCTGATCTGTTCAATAATGCTTCATCAGGCTGGGTGGGGTATGAACCGTTTTCCATATCCATTTCTGTCAAAGTGGAAAAGGTGTCCTCATTCGCACCTGCGAAACTGACTGCTTTGGAGCCGATTGAGCCGGTACTTCCCTGATAGGCCCATCCACAGAGGGAAACATCTACCCGCGCTTTTACAAGCTCCGCCGTCTGCTCATCAATATCGGTCAGACTGATATGGTATTCACCATTCGTCTTGATAAAATAATTTTTCTGTGCGCGCAGCGCCATGTCTGCCATGCTGAAAATAGCAGTTACCAGCAGCACCGAAAGGACAATGCAGAGAACCGAAATTCGATTGTTCTTGCGGTGTACCTTTTCATATTGCGGGACGAGACTAAGATAGCTTTTCATCGAATGCGCCTCCCAAGTCCGTCAGGACGCCGTCCGATACCCGGAACACCCGGTCCACAGAGGCGGTCAAATTGTTGTTGTGAGTAATCATCAGGATGGTCTGCTGGTAGTGCCGGGACGCCTGGGTCAGCAGAGCGATCACATCCTGGCTGTTTTTGGTGTCCAAGTTGCCCGTAGGTTCATCGGCCAAAATCAGTTTCGGCTTGGTGATTAGAGCGCGACCGATGGCCACCCGCTGCTGCTGACCGCCGGAGAGCTGGCTGGGCAGGTGACGCCTCCGTTCTGTCAGACCCAGCAGTTCCAGCAATTCATTCACCTCGGACTTCTTTGGTTTTCGGTAATCCAGCAACAGAGGAAAGGCGATATTCTGCTCCACATTCAGCTCCGGAATCAGTTGAAATGACTGGAAGATAAAGCCGATATTCCGCCGCCGGAAGATGGTCCTCTGCTCGTCCTTCATGGCAAAGAGATCCTGCCCATCCATGAGGATATGGCCGGAAGTAGGCGTGTCCAGCGCCCCGATGCAGTTGAGCAGGGTACTCTTACCGGAGCCGGACTCCCCCACCACCGCCGCAAACTCCCCCCGACACAGGGAGAAGGACACCTGTTTCAGCGCCTCCACCTTTGCCTCGCCGGTGCCGTAGGTCTTGCACAGGTTTTCTACTTTCAAGATTTCCATAGGCTCAAAACCTCCTTATCCCAAAGGATAGCAGAGGAACCTTACAATCCGGTGAATTTCTGCTTACAGTTTCGTAAGGAAGGAAACCGTGAAGGTGGCCCCCTCTCCCGGCGTACTCTGAACTGTAATCACGCCGCCCTGCCCCTCCACAATGGACTTGGCCAGAGGGAGGCCCAAGCCGATCCCCGGCGCATCCAAGGTATGGCGGCTCCGGTAAAACCGCTTGAAAATGTGGTGGATATCCTCCGAGGAGATGCCGTTGCCGTTGTCAGACACCCGGATTTGGAGCATAGCAGGGGTGCGTGACCAGGCAATACGGATATGGCCGCCAGCCGCCGTGTGATCCAGGGCGTTCTTCACCAGATTTCCCAGAGCCTCGCTGGTCCACTCTGGATCGCAGAGCAGCCTTTCTTCAGGCTTTCCCTCTATCTGAATGGTCTTACCCTCCTGATCCGCCCTGGTCTGCAGATCCCGGATGGCACGGTCAATCAGCTCGGTGACGAGGATATCCCGGCGCTCAAAAACGATGCTGCCGCTGTCCAGCCGGGTGATCTTCAGCATGGACTGGATCAACTGCTCCATGCGCTGGAGGGACGCCCCCATCTTGCTGGCAAACTCCCGTACCGTGTCCGAGTTCTCCGGCTCACTCTCCAGGATCTCCTGGTACATCATCAGGGCCGCCAACGGCGTCTTCAGCTGGTGGGAGATATCCGAGATAGTGGACTTGAGGAACTCCTTGTTTTTATGCTCCGCCTCGTTTTTGGACTGGAGCATCGTAGACAACTGCTCGATTTCGGAGAACAGCTGGAATAGATCCCCCTCCTGGTTTTGAGGCAGATGGCTGGAAAAGTCCCCATCCATGTACTGGCGGACAATCTCCGCTGCATGCTGGTACAGGCGGCTACGGCGGTGCAGGAAGAACAAGGTCCCGCCCAGCAGCAAAGGGACCGACACAAAGAGAATGCCTGCCGCGACCCCGCCGGATACCGTTCCCCCGTTCAAGGTTAGGATACCGGCGGCAAGCAGAAACACACATAGCAGCAACTGGAGGATCAGGTACCGCCGCAGCTGCCTGTCCCGCAGAAAAGTCATGTCCCCTCCCCCTTCCACTGATAGCCGTAGCCCCTGACCGTCAGCAGGTACTTGGGCTGGGAGGGGTCCTTCTCCACCTTCTCCCGCAGCCGCCGCACATAGACCGACAGGGTGTTGTCGTCCACAAAGTCCCCGGCATTGTCCCACAGGTCGTTGAGAATGACCTCCCGCGTCACCACCCTCCCGGCATTGCGCACCAGGAGGCAGAGCAGGCGGAATTCCGCCTGGGTCAGTTCCAGAGGGTGCCCGCACATAGCCGCCCGGCCGGAGAGCAGATCAATGGTCAGATCTCCACACTGCATTTGATTGGCCGGCTGTGCCGCGGAGATTCCCGCCCGGCGCAGCAGCGCCCGGATGCGGGAGAGCAGTTCCCCCAGCTTGAAGGGCTTTGTGATATAGTCGTCTCCGCCGGAGTCTAAGCCTCGGATCACATTGACTTCTTCATCGGAAGCGGTCAGGAAGATGATGGGCACCGTACTTCCCCTCTCTCTGACCTGCTCGCAGACGGAAAAGCCGGTGCCGTCCGGCAGCGTCACATCCAAAAGGAGCAGTGCAAAGCAGTCTGGTTTGGACAAGCGTTCTAACGCCTCCCCCACCGTGCGCGCCACATCAACTTCATAACCAGCTTTATTTAGTGAGTAGGTGAGGCCGTCAATCAAGCTCAGATCGTCCTCTAAAAGCAGGAGTTTACTCATAATCATTCCCCCGGCATGCTATTCTTCTGGCATTATACCACAAGGAGGAGTAGTCTGTATGGTATCTTACAGGATTGTAAGATGGGAGGTGTTTGGGCCTCATTAAAATCATATCTGGGAAATATAAAGCGGACATACTACAAATTTAGGAGGTACAAAGACATGATCTACACGAAAACTGAGAAAAAAGAACTCGACAAAGTCCGCGGGGTGTTTGCGGAGCATCTTCGGCAGTGCCCGGACTTTGAGTTATTGTGGTCGGACAAGGTGGGCTATGTCTGGCTCGCCATCGGTTTGGAGCCACTCTATGTGGATACCGGTCGTCGGATTGAGTCAGCGGAAGATCTCTGCCGGGAGTGTCTGGAGAGCATTGGGATGGATGTCCTGTATCTTACCGACAACGACCACGGTTTGGAGAATGCCGATCCACTGGAGCGCGCAGAGATCCGCCGGCGCTGGAATCCCTTCATGGATCAGCTCCCGCAGTTTGCCTATCTTTGCGAAGAGATTCTCCCGGAAAAGGACTAACGCAAAAGCCTGCCGGCTACCCCACGAGGGGAAGTCGGCAGGCTCAGTTTATTGGCAAAACCAGTCCCGACCTGGCACCGTGGCCGGTATTGGCAAGATCAGGTGGGCAAGGCCCATTTTCTTGCCGTTGACTGGCTCAGCTGGCTCTGCTATGTCCTCCGATTAAATCAGTTCAATACAGCCTGATATCCATTTGTCTTATCACCGGTGATGGTAATAAAATATGATTCACCAAAGTGTGCTTCCCATGTGATAGGCTCCAAATATTTTGTGATGTCATCCGGATATACATTTTCATAATTGGGTGCCACATATTCGGTTATGATTCGGAATTGCATGGACAACTCGAATGAATCAGAAAGATGATTTAGTTCCTCCCTATTCCACACCACAATGTTATCGGAATCGTGTTGGATCAGCGAACCGTCCGCATTGGATATGCCTCCACTATATTCGTAACTGTCTGCACGATAATCATAAACCAGTAATCCAACATCTTCTTCCGTGTCTAATTGCAGGTGCAGGGCAATTTCATCATCAGTAGGCACATATTCATCAGGAATAATCTGATTGTAAACTACGAGGCTCAGTCCCAGAACAATCACTATCGCAACAATAATACCGATTATCTTTTTCTTCATTTTGGAAATACCCCCATTTATCACTTCATTTTCTCTTGAATGTAAAGAAAATTCCAATAATTGCAACAATAAAGATAATCGGCGCTACTCTGACAAACAACCATTCAAATGAGTGGAAAGCCACTCCGAGAACGGCGGTTTCAGGGTCACTATAATCCCAACCCAAATAAGGACTACTCCATATTATCAAAGCCGCAAAAATCATTACTATAATTGCACATAATGAAATAAGCAGCCAACGAACAATTTTTCTTCCCGTGGCTTTCCTTTGCGCCAACTGCAAGTTTATCACTTCCAGTTTTTCGGAAATAGCTTTTAGGCCATCAACCTCTGTTTCTATAACGGTTTCTCCCAGCAATGTGCTCACAGGTATTTCAAGCACTTCCGACAGGGAGATCAACATATCAGAATCTGGAACCGACCGGCCTTGCTCCCATTTCGAGACAGTCTGCCGCACAACATTCAGTTTGACAGCAAGTTCCTGCTGGGAAAGTCCTTTTGATTTTCTGAATGCTTTTATATTTTCGTTGAGCATAGAGGACCGCCTCCTGTCTTTACTTCGCTGCCGTTATTGTAACTGAAATCGCCCGTTGCCACAAGCAACGTGTCTTAACATCTTCAGAAAGCAGCAATAAAACCTGCCGATTGCCCCCGTGGGACAGCCGGCAGATTTCAGTTTATCGGCAACACCAGTTCTGCCCTTGCACCTTGCTCAGTGTTGGCAAGCCTCAGGGAACCGCCGTGGCGCTTTGCAGCCTGTCCAGCGAAATAGAGGCCCATTCCCATGTGGCCCTTCTGGGGCCGGCTGGCGTCGCTGGTAAAGAAGGCCTGTTCACCTCTGGCCAGAGCCTCCGGGGAGAACCCGGGGCCGGTGTCCTCCACGGCAATTGTCAACTGGTCCCCTTCTCCCAATACGGTGAGGGATATCTCCCCGCTCACCGGCGTATAGCGAACGGCGTTGTCCAGCAGATTGCTCACCGCCCGGTCCAGGCTGGTGCGGTAGACGGACAATTCCAGTTTGGGGACAGAAGAACATTGGAAACGAATCTGTTTGGCGGCGCAGAGGCTCTGCCCAATCCCCCGCCATCCACAGACCAGGTCCGCCAGGTCCGCCGTCTCCTTCTTCTGGTCTGCCTCCGCGCCTTCGGCGGTCATGGCCCGCAGCTGGGCCACATAGTCCTGGAGCCGGATGGCGCTGTGGAGGATGGTATTCACCATCTCCTCCTGGGCCGCCGGCAGAGAGTCCTCCGCCAGCAGTTCCGCATTGCCGCTGATGACAGTCAGCGGCGTTTTAAGGTCGTGGGTCAGCGCCGCCAGTTCTAAGCGGCGCTGTTGCTCCATGGCCCACTGCCGCTCCAGAGATTGGGCCAAGCTCAAGCGCATCTGCTCCATGGCAGTTAGGGTCTCCCCAAACTCCCGCACTCTGGCTTTCCCAGAAAGAGGCGTATCCAAGCGCTGTTGGGCAATGGTCTCCGTTGCGCCGGTCAGCAGAGCGGCATCCCTTCGGAGAAGGCCGGCAAAATGATGGGTGGAGATCGCGCCCGCTGCCAGCCAGGAGAGCAGTAGGATGATGGCTGCACAGGTCTGAAACTCCGGCAGGCGGCCCTGGAGCACCTCGGAGCCGTAGGGCATGGAGTAGTCATATTGGATCACACAGGTGGTCCCGTCCGGCATCTGGGTCAGTCGGTGGTACTGGGAATAGAACATCCCCTGGGGATCCGGCTCCCCGGCCAGGGCGGCCTTCGCATAGTCCAGATGTCGCTGGTCCATATTCCCGTCGCTCAGCACCTCCCCACGATCATCGAAAATAGCCCAGCGGTAGAAATAGGGGATGTCCGCTGTATCCAGTCCCCCGGCAGACAGGGCCTGCACCACAGTTTCCACCCCATTGGCGGCGGTGTTGGCTGGGTAGACAATACCGTTTCGCATCATGACGATCATCCAAAACCACCAGAGGATGGCCAGCAATATAATCACTGCGCCGGTGGTGAGGAGATACCGCCAGAACAGCGCCGTCAGACCGGCGGGCTTCTTTATCCGTTTTTCCACTTATAGCCCACCCCCCAGACGGTTTCAATGGGACTCTCCCCTGTCGGACGCAGCTTGGTCCGGATGTTTTTGATGTGCTCCGTAACCGCAGAGGCATCTGCCTCGCTGTCGTAGCCAAAAGCCGCCTCATAGAGCTGTTCCTTGGAGAAGGTCTGCCCTGGGTGCATAGCCAGATACTCACAGATAGCATATTCGCCCTTGGTCAGTTTCAAGGGTGTGTCCTGCCAGTACACGGCCCGCTCCGCCAGGTCAAAATCCAGTCCGCCCCGGCGCAGGCGGGCGTGGGGCGCACGCTGCTCCCGGCGCAGATGGGCCGCCACTCGTGCCCGCAGTTCAGCAATGCGGAAGGGCTTGGTGAGGTAATCGTCCCCGCCCAGCCCCAGGCCGGTGAGTACATCGGCCTCCTCGGTCTTCGCCGTGAGAAAAAGGATGGGACAGTCCGCCAGCGCCCGGATGCGGCGGCAAAGAGCAAACCCATCCTCCCCCGGCATCATCACATCCAGCAGGATACAGTCCGCCCAGCGGCAGGCTGCCTCGTCCACCTCACGGCCGGTGAGATGGGCGGACACCTGGTGTCCGTCCCGTTCCAGAGCGGTCTTCAGCAGGGCACAGAGATCTTTGTCGTCATCAACCACCAGGATATGGGCCATGGCCGCTCACCTCAATTCAGCAAAAGATAGGCGCCCCAGGACAGGGTATAGAGAAGATAGATGTGGGCGGGGTAAAAGGCATAGAACAGCAGCTTGTGACCGCCGCCCCGCCGGCCATTATACCACAGCATCAACGGCGCCGCCAAGATGCCGTAGATCTCATAGTACTGGGTAAAGATCTGCCACCAGGCGAAGTCCGGCGCCATGGTGGAACCCATATAGACCATATAGACCACACCATAGAGGAAGTAGAAGATGGAGAAGGCCGCCACCTGCACGCCCCGACGCTTGCGGAACAGGTAGAGCACCACCCCCATCACCAGCACGGGCCAGCTGCTGTCCCCTGTTGTGCCCCACATGGGGAGGAAGGAGTAGCAGAGGAAACCCAGGGGCGACGAAAGGGACGGGGCCGCCGCCAGAAGCCCTACTACAAGAAAGGGCCAGGCCAGAGGGAGGATCACCGCCGCAAGGCCGGGCAGGATCTTTTTCTGCCCCAGCCAGTCCATGCCCTGCCAGACGATCATGAGGATCACAAAGGTGGTCATCATGCCGTTGGTGGGATAAAAGCCGTCCGGACGCACCAGGATCCCGCCGAAGGCCATGAAAAACAGCAGAATGGACATGGCGGTGGAGAGGAGATAGACCTTGGCGAAGTACTTTTTTCGGCTGTGAGTGTGGGTAAATCCCTCTACCAAACAGAAGAGGAACAGCGGTGCGCCCAGCCGCCCCACCATACTGAACCACTCTGGGATCCAGCCGGTAAAGCCGAAGAAGTAGTGGATGTGATCCATGACCATGGTCACCAGGGCGATCCACTTGAGGCCCGTCTCTGTAATACCCCCGGTTCTGGTCAATGTGCGTGTTGATTCCATAGCAGAAGTCTCCTTTTCAAGTGCTGCCGCCATGGTAACAGGCAATTCTAAGGAAAGTATCAGGGGAATCTCGAAATTTCAAGTTTTCTGATGTATGGAGCGTATGGCCCCCTCTCCAGTTTCCCCTGCCGTCTTTCTCTCACCCCGCCGTAAAAAAGGAGCCGCGCCCGCCTGCGCAGCTCCCTTGCTCAAGGAAAAAGCGTCCTTATGTCCGCAGGCGGAAGGTCTGCGGTGCGAATTGATAGACCAGGATGCTGGCAACGATGGAGTACACCACACAGAAAGCGATGCACGCCGCGCCGAACACCAGGATCGGCAGCCGGACATTGATCAGGGCATAGCACACCACATAGGTGAGAACCATCACAATGCGGTAGGTCCCACTCTTCATCTCCGTCCCGGCCGTGTAGGGCTGCAGCAGGTAGTAGACGGTCAGATAGTGGATGGAGAAGAATGCGCTCATAGCGAGGATCGTGACCAGCAGCACCACATAGTTGAGGGGATTGTCCGTCCCGCCGGATACATAAAGGATCAGCGCCAAGCCGCACCCGATCACCAGGGCCGGTACAGCGTTGATCTTCACGATCTCCCGCAGCCGGATCTGGAACAGCTTGAGGACGAACCCGGGCTGCTTGTAGAAAGAGTAGGTCAAAAGGCTGTGGTCGCAGTTCATAAACAGCGCCTGGGTAAAGCTGGTGCCCCGGTTGATCAGATACATGATAAAGGCGAAATACGGCAGCCACGTCATGACCATCTCATTGATGTCCGCCTTGGTACCAGGCTGCATCACCATGAGCAGCACAGCGCCGCAGCAGATGATCGTGCACACATAGGTGATGCGCAGGGCGGATTTCCAGAGGATCTTCCGATGCCGTTTGACAAACAGGTCGTTGAGGAACTCGAACCCCTTCTTCCGGCTGGTGATGGAAGTGTCCGCCGAGATATTCTTTTCGTTTGCCGTCTTGACCGCCGCTCTGGCCTTGTCCATCTGGCCGGGGATCTGGGAGAGCAGTTCCTGATTCATCTCCCGGTAGTAGCGGAAATTCACTACCCGCCGGAGGCTCAGAAGACCGGCCGGGATCCAGACCAGGAACAACACAGACGAGGCCCAGAACGGCAGAACAAATCCCACCGCGGGCGGCACATAGGCCAGGGCCAGCAGGAGCGCCGTCAGCAACCAGGCAATCTTCTGCAGGTTGTTCTCGTTTCGAACATAGCCGTGTTTCTCATAGTCCCGCAGGGAGTCGGCGGCTACCGCTACCTTCACACCGGCTATGCAGAACGGGACCAGCAGGCACAGCCACAGGGGAACGCCCCGGTCCATGCCAAACAAGATGGTGAATGGCAGAAATCCCACCACAACTTTCAACAGTGCGTAGCCGTAGTTGGCCAGGGTGTAGGACCGGGCATTCATCCGCAGGAGGATCATGGCGTAGTACTTGTCCCGGGTGGGGTTGAAGATGCTGGTGTTCATGTAAGAGCCGATCAGCGTCAGGAAAAACAGGATGTGCAGGAAACTGAGGCCCGCCGGCGCCCGCTCGTAGAGGAGCCCCACGCCGCAGACCATGGTGAGGAAGTACAGGATCTTCCCCAGAAAGATGGAAACGATCTCCCACAGCACCGAGAGGACGTTGGCGAAGATCTTCAGCCCACGCACCCGGTAGAGGGTCTCCGGCAGCAATCGTTTCAAAAGCGGGATCTGCTTGAGGGAGTGGAGGATGCCGTTGACCCGGTATGTATTTTTCAGGGCGAATGAGATACGCAGTGTTTTAAGCATAGTTCTCCTCTTTCAGCGCCGCGATGATCTTATCTTTGAACCCGTGGTCGTCCAGGTTGGACTTCTCCACCACTTCCAGTTCCCCATGGCTGAGCAAGACGATCTCATCACAGAGATCCAGGGCCAGGTCCAGGATGTGGGTGGAGAAAATAGTGATCCGCCCGTCCTTCAGGGACCGGAGCAGGTTCTTCATCTCCTCGGCCACCACCACGTCCAGGGATGTCAGAGGCTCGTCCAGAAGCAGGATATTCGGCTGGGCGATAATGTTAATCAGCATCTGCATCTTGTTCTTCATGCCGTGGGAGTAGTCCTTCAGGAGCTTGTCCCGGTCCTCTGGAGCGATGCTCATTTCCTCAAAATACGCGTCCAGAGGCCGGGGATTCCGGATGGAGTCGGTATTGATGTCCAAAAAGAACTTGAGAAACTCCCGGCCGGTGAGAAACTCCGGTACAGTGGGGGTGGAGAGAACATACCCGATGTCCTCCGCCGCAACCTCCCTGCGTACGCCGTTTTCCTCCAGATAAAAACTGCCGCTGTCCGCCTTGATGTCCCGGTTCAGGCAGTTGAAGAGCGTCGTCTTACCGGCGCCGTTTCGGCCCAGCAGGCCGTAGATCTTCCCCTCCTCAAAGGTAAAGTTGATATCCTTCAAAACCTCTTTCTGCTCAAAGTGCTTGGAGAGGTGCTCGATGATAAATTTCATGGGTTACTCCTCATTGTTGATTTTGTCCCAGCGGCGGCTCACTGGATGCGGAAACCGTTGGAGGTCTTCTGAAAGACGTAGTCCAGCATGGCGTCGTGGTCAGGAAACTCCACCGTCTCAAATCCATCCTCCGGATGGAAGGATACCACCTGCTCCGTCCAATTGATCCAGAGCAGCTGGGGTATCTGCGCATCAGGGTCATCATCCATACTTATTTTTCTCCTTGTCCTCTCTTGTTCCCAAAAATACTTGGCTTGGCGTATCCGTCTACATGGGCACGCTGCCCACCAGCCGCTCAATCTCCTGCTGAAGGCCGTCCCGCTCCTGCTCCGCCTGTTCCGTCATCTGCCGCAGGCGGTCCAGGACAGCACAGATCTGCGCCCGGGTGGACTCCACCTGTGCCTGGGCCTGATTGATCCGGTCCAGCACCGCCCAGTCGGCGAAGATGCCGTCAAAGATATAATCGGCCACCCGGAGGAAACCATCAATATTGACCTGGAAATCGGCGCTAATGGTCACGTCAGACAGCTCCGTTCGGAAGGCGCGCAGCTGCGACTGCAGGTACTCCACCGACGCCTGGGCATCATCCAACTGGCTGTGCTTGGCCAGGTCGGCAATCAGTCCGCCGCCCACCAGGTCCCAAGTGCCCCAGTTTTCCGCGCTGTTCAAGCTCTCCAGGATCTGATCGGCCGTCATCAATGCGGCATTGCCGGCAGCGGCCGCCTCCCGCAGTTCCCGCTCCTGGCTCTCCAGATAGGCAGAGCGCTCTTCCAAAGCGAGGATCTGCTCGGCCACAGCGCCGCCGGCGGCTTTCACCGCCTGGGTCTTCTCCCGGAGCAGCGCCGCATAGCGCTCCTCGCAGCCATCCAAGGCTTTCAGCTCCGCCTGGCACCTGCGAAGGTCCTCCTCCACGCCGGCCAGTTCCCGGGCCGCCGCGTCATACTGCACCCGGGCGGCATAGGCCTCCTGTCGTTCCTGCGTCAACTTTTCATCCATCTTCCCTACCACGTTGTAGAAGAAGGCGGCCAGGCTCCGGCCCTCCAGCCGGTTCACATCCGCCTGCTCCTCCTGCATGGCCTGTTTCAGTTCCTCTGCTCTTGCGGCGTAGGTATCCCGCTGGCGCAGCAGTTCCGCGGCCGAGGCCTCCAGTTTCCGTTTGCGGGCGCACTGGGCGAGCAGTTCCTGCAGCTGCTGGTCATAGTAGTTCATCCCTTATCGCTCCTTCCCTTTCCAAGGTACAGTTCCATTTTGCAAAAGAGGGCTTCACCCAACTGTGAAGCCCTCAGCCGCCGCATTGGATCGGGAGCCCACCCCTTCAGGTAGATCTCTTGAAGGTCACCTGGACGCCCAGGGCCTGGGCATAAGCGGGATTCTTTCGGAGGTTCTCCATCAGGCGGATCGCCAGGAGTCTCGTTTTTGGAGCCATCGCCGTCACCTCGCTGCTGAAACTTCACAGGAGCGTCTGCACTCTCTGCTTACTGATATTCTATCATCTCGCCCCTACAGCTGCCAGAATCAGATTGGCAAAATAAGATGCGCTATTTCCACTGCCGCGGCAAAATATCCGGTTCAATCCCGCTCCTGCGCCGCACGCCGGCGCTCATAGGCCTCATATTGCTCGGCGTTGATGGCCCCAGTGGCCAGCATCCGCTCCGACCACAGCTGCAGCGTCTCCACCGCGATGGAGATGCGCTCCAACTCCTCCCGGATGCGGATGAAGTCCTCCAGCTCGTCGTCGCTGATGACGCCGTCGGCGGTAATCTCGATCAGCCGGTCCTTGCGCCGGTTCATGGAGTTGAGAGAGGCCAGCATCTCCAGGACGATCTGGGAGAGGTCCTTGATCTTCACTTCCGGCACATACTCCTGCCCGATGGGGCACTGATTGGCGCAGTAGTAGTTGCACAGGTCCGGTTGCTTATACTTCTCCGCCATCGTCAGCACCTCGTCCGGGTGTGGCAGGGAACGCTCATTCTCGATCTTCTCAATGCGCTCCGGCGGGATCGTCTCCAGCAGTTCGCTGGCTGTCTCCCGAGTCAGGCGCAGGGCCTCTCGCGTGGTCTGGTAGATGTTCTTATTCTCTTTCGTGGATGCTCTCCCCATGGCTGGAACCTCACAATCCAAAATCTAAGTGCCATTATATGTGGTTCCGGCCGGAAAAGCAATTCCCACTTCTCACCTGCCTGTCAATCCAACTCGCTGAGCATTTTTCGGGCCCTGGCTACCCACGCCGTCACATGGTTTGCCGGTACACCGAACCGCTCCCCGATCTCTCGGTTGGTATATCCATCCATCAGCATCCGGATGGCCTGGAATCCCTTGGCTGTCACCCCGGTGGCCTCGGCTTCTGCCCGCTCAAGCCGCTGCAGAAGCGACATACAAGCCTCTCGCTGTTCTGGTATATCATCATCCAGCACCGTGCAGGGCAGTTCAGCAGGGTCAGTGGCCACCTCCCGCCCCCGCCGGGTGGCACGCTCCAACTCGGTATAGATCTCATTGCGGATCAGACGGTAGGCGTATGTGGAAAAGGCCACCGTGTGCCCCGGCTTATCTGTTTGGGCCGCCTTGCACAGCCCCAGGCACCCGATTTGGAACAGGTCGTCATAGCCGAACATGCTCCCCGCGCCCAGTGTATGGACGCAGTCCTGGATCACCTTGCCCACCAGTCCCATGTTCTCCTCAACCTTGATCCGCTGCTCCTTCGTAAGCGGCGACAGCATATCATGCACCTCCTGATACTTTTCTCAATTTGTTTTGCTGCTCCATCCGCTCCTGGAGCAGTTTCCTACTTTCATCAATAACCACCTGACAGTAATACTCGCCCAGATGCCCGATGTGGGCGTGGGCCATAGGCGCCTGCACGGTCATGGCCAGCCACTGGTAGGCGTCCCGCTTGCTCATGAGTCCAGACTGATACAGTTTGTTGAACTCCTGATGCGCGGCATACCGCAGCTTCCGCAGTCTCGGCCCGGCCAAGCTCCCCATGGGTTCCAAGGTCCCCGGGTGCGCCATCACAAAGGAATCGCAGGCCGGGTACCGGGAACAGACATAGGCCATCGCACCAGGCCGGTGCGTCCTGCATAGGCCTTCCGCACTGCGGAGCACCGCGGGACTGCCGCAGTGGCAGCGCAGCTGCCCATCGCCAGGCAGTACCCCTGCCCGGCTGCGTCTTGATTTCTTGCTCACCTTGTGTCCCTCCTTACCAGAAGATAACTTCCATATTCCCTACTCGCACCGGCATCGCCAAAACCGCCGAAACACAAAAAAAGGCCGGAAGCCCGCTGAAAAAGACAATGCAGAGCCAAGCGCTGGAATAGTGGTGTCGCATCCAGCCATTGACTCTGCACTGTATTTCAGCGGCCTTCCGGCCACATTCTTTTAAGACAAGATCTGCGCCTTGTGGGGCCGCGGGACAGCGGCTCCGTCACGATTTCCCACCCACTTCTGGCAGGTCTGACGCCAAGGCGCCCCGGCGTATCGAGAGCCTGTGCGCAGTATCTTGTTACAATGGAATTATAACAAAATACCGTGAAATAGTCAACAAAAATCCGCATTTTCGCGGTAATTTCATCAACTTTTCTGCCGATTTCAGTCTGGGAGATCCCATCTCAGTCTGGGGGCGTTTTTTCCTTTCAATACTGCTCGTCGTCCTCGTCCGCCCACTCGTCATAATCAGCCTCTTGGCGGCGCCGCTTGGCAAAGTGGAGCGCCACCAAGCCGCCGCCCCCGCAGGCAAGGCCGACCAGGAACACCACCAATGGAACGATGGGAATACCGCTGTTAGGCTCTGTGGCGGTATTCTGTTCCTGCGGCTGTTGCACCTCTTCTGATGACTGCTGGGTGTCTGGTGTCTGCTCTACGGATGGATCTGGGATAGGGACGGTGGAGTTGATGCAACTGAGCGTATAGGTGGTGCTCCCACCCAGATCCATGGTCAACACGCCTGTCTCGTCTACCACAATGGGGGCCGGAAAGACTCCGGCATCGGTGCGCAGTTCAAACTCCACGCCCGCCCAGCGCGTGCCTAGCTGAAGTACCAGCTGGTCCGGCTGCTGGGTGACCTTCGGCTCGGTGCCGTCCGTGTCTGCAAAAGCTGTAGTGCAAAGGCACATGGAAAGACACACAACCGTCAGGAGGGTCAACCGAAGCCGCTTTGGGATGGTCATGGCTCACTCCTCCCTTCTCAGCGAGTCGTGGACATATGGGTGATGACGCCCCAAATCCGGTTGTTTTCGTGGTTGATCCCGAGAATGCGCACGGTTGCCCTGGCGCCCCTGGGCGGGCGGCCGCGCTTGGGGTAGGTGCAGAGGCAGTCGATACCGCCGTCCAGGGAGACGAACACGCCGTTGAGATCCACCATACTCACGGTACCCACATAGCGGTTTCCCACCACATACTTCTTCAGCGCCTTCTCGTAGGGGTTCTCCATCGCCTGCTTCACCGAAGCGGTCACTCTGGGGTGGCTGCGGTCGCTGCGGTCCACCTCCAGCACCCGCACCAGCACGCGCTGGCCGGGCTGGTAGTGCTGCGCGGCGTCTACCCACCGCTGGTAGGACAGTTCCCTGAGAGGGATATAGCACTCCGCGCCGAACAGATCCACAAAGATGCCCGCCCGAATGACTGAGATAACCCGTGCCTCAGCGCGGATGCCCTCGTAGATCTGGTAGTTGCCGTCCCGGTCGGTGCGGAAGTAGTACTCTCTGCGCTTGAGCGCCATGGCCTCCAGCCGGCTGGCCGCCACCACGTTGTGCTCCTGGTCGACGCCCTTGACGATGTAATCCACCTCTGCGCCCAGTCGCTTATTGAGCAAGTAGTGGAGCACGTCCCCCTTGGGCTGACCGCGGTAGTCCGCTGGCTCCTCGATAGCCTCCAGCACCGGGATGATGACCTTGAAATCCCCGTGATAGATGACGGCATAGGACATCTCCGGGTTATCCGCCAGACGCTCCACGCCCTGGATTGTACCTGTGAGGATCTTCTTGCTCTTGAGGGACTCCACCAGATCAAGCAGGTCATTGCGCAGCCGGTCCGTATCCGTCTCTACCGTCCGCTCGGCGTCGATGGATACCACCCGCTGGCGGCGCCGGCCCGGCATGCGGAGTTTCTGGGGCTGCCCAGAATCAGATTGCTCCTCCTCCGGATGCTCTGCGGGCGCGTCCTCTCCCCCATCCTGCGCCTCTGTTGCCTTCTTACGGGAGGCGCGCCGGCGCCGGGAGGGGGCAGGCGGCTCGGCGTCTTCTTCAGCCGCGTCATCCCCCGCAGCCTGGGCCGAGTTATCATCAGCCAGTTCCATTTCCAACTCAGTTTGGGGACCGGACGCCGACTCGGCATCAAGGGCCTGGCCATCGCCGGGAGTTTCAGCCGATTCCAGGTCAGTATGGGAACCGGTATCCGAGTCGGCAGATTCCAAGTCAGTCTGGGGCGAAAATCCCTCCTCGCCAGGCTCGGACTGGCCATCCGGGTTCCATTCCGGGTCAGTCTGGGGAAAAGCAGCCTGGCCGCCGGTAAGCTCCACCAGCTCGTTCAGCATATCCCGATCCAGCCGGTCATCCCGGCATAGATATTCATACTCGATATTCTCCAAAATCAGTTCCCGATAGCTCTCTCGCTCCCGCATCCAGTCCCGTCCGGTCCGGTTAGCCCCTGCGGGGGTTTGGGGGCTTGATTGGATAGGATTTGATCCTTCCGTACTTGGTAGATCCGTATTTTGTTCTTCAGGATTTCTTTTCTCTTTATTTAATTGCGGCCGGTTTTCCAGACATGGGTTATCCATATCCGGGTTTTCCGTATCTGGACAAGCCGTATCCAGCTCGTCCTCGCACGGCTGGCCCGTGTCCGGGGGATGGGGCGTCTCGTAGATGACATACTCCACATCCACGATCTTGCCCTTGCTGTCCCGGAGCCGGTTGCGGACTATGTACCCGGCCCGTTCCAGCTCTTTCAGGGCGGAGCCGATGCTGTCTGTGCCCTCCTTGCAGATCTTCGCCAGCCCCCTGGTGGTGTAGTTCCAGTCCTCCGGCAAGGACAGCATCATGGAGAGCAGCCCTTTGGATTTGAGAGACAGGCCTGCGTTGCGTAGGTGGTGGTTGGACATCACCGTGTAGTCGCGGGTTTTCTCAATGCGAAATACCGCCATTGTATCACCTCCTTTCGGCGGTCAAAAAAGTGTTCGTTTTCGGGGAAAATACGGCCTCTATGCCGTCAAGATACCCCGGAGGGGAAAACTATGGGCGGTGACCTTCCGGCTGATTGTGGAAGAAGAAACATGGAATTTCCAACTCCTTTCAGGGCAACTTTGAACATGAAAAACGCCATAGGCTGTAAAACCTATGGCATAAGAAAATAGAAATTGTAAAAATCAAGACAATAAAGCAGCATCGCTCGTTGCTGTGTCTGGTAAACGATGGTATAATAAATTAAATAGGCCCTTATGAGATCTTTAAAAATATTTATCTATACATCAAAGTAACAAGGGAGAGTGCAAATCATCCCGTTGTCCCTCTGTTAACCTTAAGATTTAAGGAGGCATTATATGGCCAATATATTGCATTTTAGTGCGTCCACTAGCGTCAAAAATTTATTTGGTCGAGGACTAGTTACAGATCAAGTGGCTGCCATGTTTGAGTTGGTTAAAAATTCGTATGATGCCGATGCAACAGAAGTGGAGATTATTTTTTCTAACTTAAATACGGCTGATTCATCGATCATTATTTCTGACAATGGTACAGGCATGGATTTACATGATATTGAGCATCGTTGGATGGTTATTGGCACTGACAGTAAGAAAAATGTACTTTTATCACCCATTTTTAGAAGACCACTTAACGGTGACAAAGGTATAGGGCGTTTCTCTGTGGATCGATTAGGGTCATATTTGCATATGGAATCTCAAAAGCGGGATTCGTCTCAAAAATACTCTGTTGAATTTGATTGGTCTTTATTTGATGGAGCCGAAAAAAACATTGGAGAAATTAGTATTCCATACACGCGGCAAAAAAGCGATTATGCTGCTCATGGTGTTAGTCTTACTATTTCGGGATTACGGGACAATTGGGATGAAAGTAAGCTAAAAGAACTTTTTAGAAACTTGCGACAGTTTAAAAGCCCGTTTTCACAGGAAGATAATTTTAAGATTTATATCACTGCCTTAGAATTTGGATATAAACGGCGAGAAGTGACTGTTGAAAAATTAGAAGGGGTTAGTTCGCTTTGGATAAGTGCGGAAGTTCGAAATGACAATCCAGAAGTAATTTATATTGTTGTTAACAAAGATGGATTGGAGTACGAAACAACGCAGAGCAATCCGTATTCGTTTGGAAGCGTTAGAACCCAAATTTTTATGTTTAATCAAGGTGATAAAATTCGTTTTGCAAATCGGTATGGCTTGCGTGTACGTGAATATGGAAATATTCGCCTCTATCGAGATGACTTTCGCATATATCCATATGGTGAAACAGATAATGATTGGCTAAATCTTGACAGACGCCAAACACAGGGACTAATGCGTTTTTTTGGCACACGAGACCTTATTGGTTATGTGCAGATAAGTAAAGAGAATAATACCGAATTAAAGCCGCTAACCAATCGACAAGGTCTTGAAGAAAACGCAGCATTTTCCCAACTACGCCAATTTGTTGTAGATGTCTGTATTACAACTCTCGAATCATATTACTTCAACAAAATAAAAGTAGGAAAAAATGAAACAATCAGAAAGACTAAAGCAGAAATAGGCGGAGCAGTTGCAGGCCTTGACAAAATTGCTCTTGAAATCAAAGGAAGTAATCCAGAGGCTGCCAAACAGATAAAGAGTTTTGCATCTACAATAAAAAAGCAACAACAAAATCAACTTCAATATGTTCAAGACCAGCAAGAAATTGTAAAAGTATATTCAAGGATCGCCCAAAAAGAGACATTTTTGCATAAGCTAATTCACCAATCAATGATTCATGTTAATGATGCAAATGTTGCAATTACGAGTTACATATCTCGCAATAAGGCTCTTAAAGATATTGACAAGGAGCAACTAGTTGCCATTCAAGAATTAATTCAAGACGCATTGTCTCTTTTAAGAACAGTTAGAGATGATGTAGTAAAAAAAAGAACAAAATCTGTTCAGGATATTGCAAGTCTAGCCAAAAAATATATTCGTGAAAGTCAAGCTACATTTGAGGAAAACGGTATAAAAGTATCCATTACAGTTCGAGGAGATTTACACTATAACATTGACCCTGGGGACTTAAAGGCAATCTTAAATAATTTAACAAGCAACGCAGTAAAGTCACTTAAAAAGGTAGACGATCGTGAGCGAAAACTCAAGTTTGAGTTTTATAAAACAGAACGATATATTATTATCAGATGCATTGATAATGGAGTTGGTATACCCGAAGCCGATCGTGAAAGAATTTTTGATCCATTTCAAGGGACAACCGAAGGATTTGGCCTTGGGCTTACTATTATTGATGAAACTGCAAAGGAATATGGCGGAACTCTTGAACTAATTGAAACGCAAGTTGGAGCTTGCTTTTCTGTAAAATTGAGGTGTTAAAATGTTAGAGCGAAATATATTAATAGTCGATGATAACACCCGAATCAAATCTGTATACATTCCTGCATACTCAGCTGAAATAGACTCTTTAAAAAACCAATCTGAAAAATGGAAAGCATACAGTTTCCATTTGGAGCATTGCCCTTCAATGAAAGAGGCTATAGAATATTTATCTGATAAGCACAACCTCGTTGATGTTCTGGTTGTAGACTATGATTTTAATGGTGAAACGACATTTACAAATGGAACTGCTTTTGTAAGTTATGTTCGAGAAGAAATAAACCGCTATTGCCAAATTGTTTTCTATACAATGCAGGGAACAAGTAACATAGAAAAGTCGGAACTAATAGATCTAGTTAATTCTGACGTGTTTCAATTGGTTGATAAAAGTGAAGATCCTTCAAAAATGGCACAAATATTATTTCGAGCAGCCACTATGAGAAACCCTATAGTCGAGTCATTAGAGCAGTTTTTCAGAAAATATAGTTCTTTGCTTGAAACTTATCATTACAACATTGGTGGAAAATCTGAATCTTTTGACGAAATCATTAATCATATCCGTATGGACGACTCTGAAGGACGTGCATTTATTGAAAAAATGATGCAGAAAGCGATATTGTTAAATACAGATATTTAAGGGTGGTTTTATGGATGCAATTTTACTATGTATGAAAAAAAGAGGCATCCGCTTTTTTAGAAAAATTAATTTTCCAACTACCGATGTTACTCGATTTCATGCAAAAAGAAACTTTCTTGGCCTGCTCAAAACACGGATTAAAAATTTTGATAATATTCTAATTATGGCGCATGGGTCAAATGATTCTATACTTACAACAACTACTAATCCAAATCATAAATTTAGAGTATATATTTCTTCTGAAGATGCCTTTGCATTTAGAAATGATTTCGTATTTGCAGTCTCATGCCTAACTGCACTTGAATTTGGAAAGCAATGTATTGATCAAGGAGCTATTGCTTATCTTGGCTTTCAGGTAGAGTTAGGGTATTTGTTTTCCTCTTACCCCGGAGAACAGAGCAATGTTCCAAAACGAGTATCAACAGCTATTGATATAATAATTAAACATATTTTTATTGAGGAACTATCTCGAGCGTACGAAGAATTTTTAAGGAATCCAATTAATGTGCGCACTTTAAAAGAACGTTTTTCTTTCCTATTAGAAAAGCGTATCGCAGAACTTACGCTCTTTACCCCCGTAGAATTTTATGAGCACTATGGAGTCAAATTCAGCGAACGTGATTATAAAAATTTTGTTGTACAACTTACTCTTCAAGTATTATCATATTTAAACGAGATTTTGCCTCATTTGGTTTGCTTAGGCGATGAAAACTACTTGTCTGCTAGTTATATAACATACAGAATACATGATGGGGTTAGCCACCAAAAATTGTTAGAAGAGCTGGAAGTTTTGCCAGCATTTCTGCTTATGTCAAACGAAACATATAAGCAGCATTTACGGGATACTATTTCTAAAGGAGGAGGTGAATAAAACGGATGCCATCATCTACATCCCCATATACATATATAGATCTTTTTTCTGGATGCGGAGGCCTTGCACTAGGGTTTCACAATGCTGGTTGGAAAGCTCAATTTGCAGTCGAAAAGAACGAAGACGCATTTAGCACCTTAAAATATAATCTTATTGATCAAAAAAAGCATTTTATTTGGCCTAAGTGGTTACCTCAAAATGTTCACGATATTAATGAACTGCTTGCAGAATACCAATCACAGTTAGAAGAAATGTCCGGGAAAATACTTCTAGTAGCAGGGGGGCCCCCATGTCAGGGTTTTTCTTCCGCTGGCCGCAGAAACGAAAAAGATTTTAGAAATACTTTGGTTGATTCTTATCTTCAATTCATTGATCTAGTTAAACCAGATTCTCTGCTTTTTGAAAATGTAAAAGGATTTACTTTAGCATTTCAAGGAACTTCGGTTGAAAAACCAGGTAAAAAATATTCAGAATATATTCTTTCCGAACTGCGTCACCGAGGCTATCTGGTTGAAGCTAAAATGCTGGATTTTTCTCAGTTTGGTGTGCCACAACGAAGATGCCGTTTTATCCTATTTGCAAGCAAATCAATTAATCCGACTTTGTTTTTTGAAAGACTTTCTAATAATGTTAAACCCTTTCTTAGAAAAAAAGGGATCCCCCAAACAGTATGCATCAAAAGTGCCCTATCTGATTTAGAGCAATGCTACGGGCAAACAAATTGTCCTGACTCAAAAGGATTTATGTCTGGGGTATATGGTAGCCCAAGGACAAGCTACCAACGTTATTGCAGATGTGGCGCTCGCAAAGGACAAATTCCTGATAGCCATAGATTTGCAAGGCATAGACCAGATACTGTTAAACGATTTCAAGAGCTTTTAGATCTCAATATTCGGGATTGCAATATTTCTAAATTATTAAAAAAGGAATATGGTATAAAAAAGAATTGTTTTTCTGTTCTTAAATCTAGCATTCCTGCTCCTACATTAACATCGAATCCAGACGATCACATACATTATTGTGAACCACGGACACTTACTGTACGTGAATATGCGAGAATCCAAACCTTTCCGGACTGGTATTTATTTAAAGGCCCATATACTACAGGAGGTGATTCCAGGAAAACCGATGTACCACGTTATACACAGATAGGGAACGCAATACCACCGCTATTTGCAGAACAAGTAGGGGAAACTCTCCTTCAGCTAATTAAAGAAATGAAAGATGGCGAACAAGCTCAATAGATGACAACTTACATTCAATGTAGGTACGGTCAATTTTAGGTGTATTTGTATTTGAAGTAGAAACTATCAAAGTACATATACTTGAAATATATTTTTGTAGTTCTCTTCCTACAGATAATGCAAAAAAATCTGCATCGGCAATAATACACTCTGCATTTGAAATTAACATTGCCGCTGCATTGTAGAGTTTAAAATCGACATTCTCATTCCAGAAAACCATGTTGCTGGTATCGTGAGGAAGTCCTTTCCCAAATAAAAAGGTTGTGTTTGATGAATGGTTCAGCAGAATAGGATTAAATGTTTCCATAGTAATGAGCGAAGATATTTTTTGTTTGGTTTTTAGCCATATAAGTTTCTCGTAATATAAATTGTCGTTTAGGGAATTTGTTCTCATTTGATCGAGGATGGGTTCAAATGTTTGAGGAAATTTTTTCAGGTGCTTTCTGGATATTTGTTCAATTTTTATATCTCCCGACCGTATTGCATAAGAGCTATCTAAATAGACAAAAGGAAACCTTACTTGAGATTCCCATTGGCACACAGCCATCCCCTCCAAATAGAAATCATTTCGTTACGCTGAATATGCTAGTAAACTTATATGAATCATACATCACTCACATGTGTAGTGTCTCCACATTAGGTTTCTTATATCCTGATAGTTGAATCAAAACCACCGGCTTAGCCGGTGGTTTGAGTAAGCCCTATAAGGGCATTATACTAGCAAAGCCCCTTAAGGGGCCACGAATGGGTCTGCCAACTGCATCCCTTTCTCGTGGCAGGCCCCTCAAGGGGCCTCTTTTTTTATGCCTTGGTATTCTTGCTACCCGTGAACGGGTCCACAAACTCTTTGAGGCTCAGTTGGTCTGCAATCTGATCCTGTTGCAGCTGATTTTTGATGTACTCCTCAATGCGCTTTTTGTTTTTACCTACCGTATCCACGAAATAGCCTCGTGCCCAGAAATGCCGATTTCCGTACTTGTACTTCAAATTTGCATGTCTGTCGAAAATCATCAGGCTGCTTTTCCCTTTCAAGTACCCCATCACATACGCGATGCTATACTTGGGCAAAAAACTTATCAGCATGTGGATGTGGTCAGGACACGCTTCCGCTTCGATGATCTCAATTCCTTTCTGTTCGCACAACTGCCTTAATATCTGACCTATATCCTTTTTGATTTGTCCGTACACTACCATTCTCCGGTACTTTGGCGCAAACACCACATGATATTGACATCTCCACGTTGTGTGACTTAAACTATCTACGTCTTTGTTATTCCTCATTTCAAAGACAACCTCCCTGTTTTTTGAATGTGGTTGGCAAACCCACATCCTATTTTACAGGGAGGTCCTCTTTTTTCTATGGCTAAAGCCGTTTTTATTCCACCAGCTGAGCTGGTGGTTTTTTTGCGCTTAAGCACTCAAATAAAGACCGCCACAGACTAACAGCCTGTGGCGGCTCCACATCTCTATTCATTGTCGTCGTCCAACCCCTCCGCCTTCAGCCAATCCTCAAAGGACTTCCTGGAGATGCGGATCATATTGCCGATGCGGATCGTCTTGAAAAATCCGGAGTTGGCGAGTTTATAGGCCGAAGCGCGGCCGATACCGAGAATGGCTGCGATGTCATTCACGGTGTATGTCCTGCTTTGGGGCGTCCCTTTTTCGTTGGTGCTCATAAAATGATCCTCCCTGCTAATAGCATTTTGAAATGGCCCCTGGAAGCCCTCTGTCACAAGGGGTTCCTGCTAATGCCTTGCTAATACGACATTTGAAAAGCCGTTGTAAGGCAGCATATTTCAGGGGAATTTGTGCAAATTGACCTGCCTCCTGGCAGTACAATTTGCGAAGAAACAACACGGGAAGATATGATATGAACAATTTACGAAATGGTACGCCGTACTCCTAATTGGTGGCCCTCCGATCCGTTTTTTGTATCTATGACGTTATTTAGTTGTCGTTATTCTGCGTCTCCGCTGGTTCTGGAACATACTCCACAATATCCTCTAATCTACAATGTAAAGTATCGCAAATATTTCCTAGAACATTCATTGTAACAGGCAGATTTTTACCCATTTTCGCCATGGCTGCATTGGAAATCCCGGCTTTCTGTCTCAGATCTCCGCGTTTCATATTTTTGTTGATCAAAAGAATCCATAGCCGATTGTAGGACCAACCCACACCAATCACTCCTTACACGATCCATTTTAATTGTAGAGCCAAGTCATGTCAATAAAGAGATATATTCTCTTAAATTAAGAGATATTTTCTTTAATCGAGCGTTTTTCACTTGACAACAGATTTTCCTGTGCTATGATAGATATGTAAAATAAAACAGCGGCAGCGTGGAGGAGTTGCGACCTCCTCCACGCCTGCGCAGGTGAATGAGCCACCTACACAACGGACTGCGTCCGCACCGCAGGGATAGTATACCCTTTTTGCCTGGGAAAGGCAAGAGACCCTGGGGTAAAGATGCCGCCCACTCCCGATCCTTTTGGGAACACCGTGTAGGCCCGCCCTGCTCGGTGTTTTATTTTCCCAATACAGGGCCAACGGCCCTCAAGAAAGGATCTATACTTATGAAAGAAAACCATTTTGCCATCCACAACGACCCCAATGGTCATGAACTCTGGCGTTCCATCTCCGGCAACTTCCAGCGTTTCCCCGAGATCATCAATGAGTTTGTGGACGATGCCCTCTCCAACTTCCGGGCCACCAAGCCGGACCAGCGCCGAGTGGAGATCCGACTGCGTCAGTGGGAGGAATTTGTGGATGTCTCGGTGGTAGACACAGGCACGGGCATCCGGGACATCCACGCCGCCCTCACCCTGGGCAACCGCTCCGGCGGCGAGACGAACCTGAACGAGCACGGCATGGGCCTCAAGCACGCCCTGGCCAGCGCCTGTGAGGACGGCAGCTGGAGCATCCAGAGCCGTACGCCGGAGGACAATACCCAAGACCGCCATCTGGTGGTGCGGGGGCCCTACCGCCTAGGGGATGACCCCATGACCGGCTATTATCTGCCGGGCCGTGGCGTGCTCCTGGGTCCTACTGGCACCGCCGTTTCCTTTACTTGCACCCATGACTTCTTTGCCACCCTCCGCCCCGCCGGAGACCGGACGGACAAGCCCTTTGAGGTCCTGGTGGACATTCTTCTGGAGGAACTGGGTTATACTTATGCCCCCATCCTGGGGAATGGAGAGATGGAGATGGCTGTGGTGGTTGGGGACCATGTTTATCCCGTGGAGCCTATTTTCCCAACCTGGGACCCGAACTGTTTCAAAGAAACTCCCCCCACCGTGCTGGATCTAGGCGGCGGGCCGGTGACGGTGAACTGCTGCTGGGGACTGATTCGGGCGGACAAGGATAACCACATTTACTACCGGGGCAACATGGAGTCCAGCGGAGTGGAGATCCGGTGTAATGGACGAGTAATGGAACGTGGTCTGGATAAACGCATTTGGATTAAACAGCCCCATCCCAGCCGCAACCACTTCCTGGCTGTGGTGGAGCTGACTGCGGAGGAGCCCGGGGCTTTCCCCCCTACCAGGCCCACCAAGACCGGCTTTCGGGATGGGGACCCCCGACTGGAGAAACTCTTTGCCTGGCTCCGGGCCAATGTGGCCCCCGCCTCCCCCCAGGAGAGCGTAGAGAAGCGGCTGACCCGGGCCCTGGAGAAGCGAAAGCGGGCGGAGCCCGATGTGATGCGGACGGCTTTGGAGGAGAACACCTACTGCTCCCTCAACCTGAAAGTGAAGATGGATCTGTTCGTCAGCCGCGGGGATCAGACAGAGGTGTACGAATCCAAGAAGGGGCCCAGCAAGGCCCTGGATCTGTACCAGCTTCGGATGTACTGGGACGGCTGTGCCGTGGATGGCCGCCCGTTGAGCCGGGGCATCTTGGTGGCAAGGAACCACCCCCGAGAGGTGCAGAACCTGGTAAGTGCCCTGAATGACAGCTATCGGGATCCCACCGGCCAGCCCTATCACCTGTCTCTGCTCACCTGGGAAGAGGTTGGTATCGATCCTAAGGCAGTGTAATAAGCAATGTGATACCAAACACAAGGATAGCAATAGCAGATCCACGACAAATTATAATGCGTGGGATCGGAATATTTCGGTCCCACGCATTTCTTGCTTCTCTGGCAGGAGGTGTCGTAATCACCTCAAGAAAGGTATTGAGTTGAATATAACGAGATTGGGAAAGGAGCAAACACATGGGCACGTATTTGGATTACTTTGGGGATCCAACGATTCCGGAAGAGAAACGGGAAGAATTCACCCAGCGGGTCCTGACGATTCTGGATCAGGGCGGAATGCTGGACCTGGAGGATGTCCGTCTGTTCGGCAAACGGGTCTGGCTGCTGAAGCCGCCGCAGGCTCTGCCGGGGAAAGATACCATCCCATTCTGCTACAACTACTTTGAACAGGATAGCTGGGAGAGTGCAGGCTATGATCCCGCCACCTGCAGATTCCATACCAACAAAGTGGGCTGGCGCCAGTTCAACCTGGTCTGCTCCGCCGTCTATGTACTCTATGAGTTTTACACGGATACGTTCGGCATTGCAAATGAGGACGACCATGTTTACGACGCCCGGAAGATCATCGGCTGGCTGAACTATCTGTTTGGGAGCCGCTATGATAACCGCCGGGTCTGTGATCCCTGGCGCATCTACCAGCTGCTGCCCGACTACCGGCGGGATGATGACCTGTTGGCTCTGCTGCCTGTCGGTACCGCCGTCGACCCGCTGGGAATGCTCATTTACCTGACGGTCACCCGTGCAGAGCACGAGGCGGAATGGAAGCAGCTGATACAGTCCTCTTCCAGTGAACCGGATACCGTTAGTATTTTGGACTGCATGATCGGTGCCGAAAAGGCGCTGAACGAGGCGGTTTCAGCATCTGAGAATCCGGATGCAGAACTGCTGGAGCAGCTGATCGCCGCCCTGAACGCCGGAGACTCGTCGTGCTTTCCGGAACATGCGCGGCCCCAACGGTGCTTTACTGGTATGGCCACCCTGCTTCCGGTAGAGCTCACGGCAAAGCTGCTTGCCGATGCCTTTGACCAGGATTTTTGGGCCATGCTGGAGAAACTGCGTCCCTCCGCTCGGAATGCGCGCTCCTTCTGGAATCTGGTCTGCCAGCCGGCAAAACCGGTTGTCCCGGTGGATACCTCTCTGTTCCTGCGCTGCTCGGATGACGACCGGGCTTGGTGGTGGCGGCCGGACGGAAATGTCCGCTTTTCCGAGGAGATGAATGCCTGGCTGGCCCAGTGCCGGTCTTCGTTGGAGACCCTGGCCCGGGAAGAGGCAGCGATGCATGGCACCGAGCTGCTGGAGCTGCTCATCGGGACGCTGGACGATATTCAGAAACGGTATCGCTCTCTCTTCGCGTTCCGGGAGATGTTTTACGATTTTATGGCCCATGGTGAGTCACCTATGGTGCAGGCCGCAGTTCGGTTCCTGAAGCAGATGGCAGAACAGGAAGAAGATTGCACTGTGTTCCTACGGCGGTATCTGGCGCTCCTGGGCAATCTGCCGCTGCGTAAGAAGGTATTTGGGTTCTGAGAGACCCGGTCACATATGGCAATACCAGCCAGAGTGCGGGGAAATTGCCCCTTGTTGAAGCCATCGAACGCACCCATATGGCTTGCTCTTGGTTCAATGTCCAACTTGGACATTGCCTGTTCCGGGATTTCTTCCGTCTTGCAGCATACATACTGATGTCCAACGAATGATGTTGCGTGCCGTCACCAAATCGTAAGAAGTCTGTGGTATCCTACTGGTAACACCACATGGGAGGGATTTCTATGGCGATTCTGGTTACCAAAGATCTGTGTAAGACATACAGCAGCGGAGACAATGCCGTCCACGCGCTGAACCACGTCTCCCTGACGGTAGAAGAGGGTGAGTTTGTCTCCATTGTAGGTACTTCCGGCAGCGGAAAGTCCACCCTTTTGAATCTGGTGGGTGGGCTGGACAAGCCCACCTCTGGTGAAGTGTGGGTGCGGGGGCACGACTTGGGGAAACTCAATGATGAGCAGCTCACCATCTTTCGCCGGAGAAACATCGGCTTTGTCTTTCAGAACTTCAATCTTATCCCCATGCTCAATGTGTATGAGAATATCACCTTCACCTTGGAGGCAGATGGGCTGCAGCCTGACAAGGAGTTTTTGGACGGGATCATCCACGCCCTTGGACTGGAGGAGAAACGCTATGCCATGCCAGACCAGCTCTCTGGCGGACAGCGGCAGCGGGTGGCCATCGCCCGGGCCTTAGCCACCAAGCCTGCTCTGATCCTGGCCGATGAGCCCACCGGAAACTTGGACAGCAAAACCGGACTGGAGGTGGCCCTGCTGCTCCAGAACTCGGTGCGGAAATTTGGGCAGGCCCTCATCATGATTACCCACAACGAGGAACTGGCCCAGCTGGCCGACCGCATCCTCCACATTGAGGACGGACGCATCCTGGGAAAGGAGGGGGACCATGTTCCGCATTCGTAACCGCCGCCTCTTCTGGCGCCTGGCCGGACGAAGCATCAGGGCCAGCCTGAGCCGACACCTGCTCACAGCCCTGGCCGTCTTTCTCTCCACTGTGATGCTCTTCTCCATCTTTACCATCGGCGTCAACTACTTCCGCAATTTGCAGACCATGATGGACCGGCTGGACGGGGTGACCGACGCCATCCTGTACGCCCCGACTCAGGAGCAGTATGAGCAGGTCAAAGCCACCCCCGGGGTGGAGGCGGCAGGCATCCGGATGTCGCTGGGCAGTGAGACGATTCCAGGTGCGCTTGGCTTCGAGATTCCCTTACAGCACTGGTACTACGACGAGGCGGCCTGGGAGTACCAAATCCTGCCCATGCTCTCCGATGTGGTGGGAACCTACCCCCAGGACACGCTGGAGGTCATGATGTCCATTGACACCCTCAAACGGTTGGGCATTGATGAACCGGAGGTGGGTATGACCATCCACTTGACCCGAGATCACCAACTAACCGGCTGGTTTACCGACTACACATCGGAGGACCGGGTGCTTCGCTCGGAGTCCGGGGCTTGGGAGTTCTATTCGGACTTCTGGGGCTGGGAAAGCTGCCAGCTGGGGGTGTGCTGGTCTGAGGAAAAGACCTGGGAGACCTTGCAGCAGATTCCACTCACAGACGCGCAGCGTTGGGTTTCCACGCCCCAGCGCTCTGTCGTCTCTCAGAAGCAGATCCTTGGTCTGCTGGGATTTACAGCACTGCTTATTCTGGTGGGCAGCTGCCTGTTTGTCAGCAACATTCTGTCCCTCGCCGTCCAGCATGACATCCGGTTTTACGGTATGCTGAAGACCCTGGGGACCAGCCCCCGGCAGCTACGCACCCTGGTGCGGGCAAAGGCTATACTGGCGGCCCTGGCCGGTCTGGTACCCGGCCTGCTGGCGGCCATGCTGCTCTGCCTGGAGGTGGTACCCCGAGCACTGGAGACATTGACCAACGACAATATGTCCGCCATGCCCCGGACGGTGAACTTTTATCCCATTATCTTCCTGGGTACCATTCTGTTTGTGGCGCTGACGGTGGCCCTGAGCAGCTGGAAACCGGCCCGGCTGGCGGGAAAAATCTCCCCCATGCAGGCCCTGTCCTACACTGGGCTGCCGGGAGGACACCGCGGGAAAACAGGGCGGCGGACCGGACTGCGTTCCATGGCCCTGCACAACGTGTTCCGGCAGAAAAAGCAGGCTCTCCGGGTCTTTGCCTCCCTCACCCTGGGGGCGGTACTCATTCTGGCGGTAAACAGTGTGTTCCACCTGGATATGCCGGAGTATGATACAAATGGCTATGACATTACCATATATAGCAGGGGGAATCCCATCTCAGTGGAAGACGGAGATTCCACTTTTACGCAGGACATGAACCACTCCGCCATGGAGGCCATTACCCAACTGGACGGAATCCAGGAGATGGAGATTACCCGGGTGTCCGAGCTGTATATGCAGAGTGACCCGACGGTCCTTTGGCCCTACGCCAAGCAGTTTGCCCGGTGGACAGGTAAAGACGACCCGGTTGCTGTGGAAGAGAAAATGGAGGCATATCAGGCCAGCGCGGGCAAATTTGAGGGCGCAGAGGCGGTGACGCTGGAGCTTTCTGTCCTGGAGGAGTATAATCAGACTGCGGAGCAGCCGGTGGATTTGGATGCCTTTGCCGCTGGGGACATTCTGCTGGTCAGCGATTGCACCGGAGAAGTGGAACCGCCGGAGGATTTTTCGGTCACGATCGGTCAGAACCTGTCCATCCGCAGTCGGGACGGACAGGTGCATTCGTTTACCATCGGCGGCGTGGAGCGTGGAGACATTTACCTGGAAATTTCTCCGGGCGGTACCGGCCATGTGCCGGGGGTGTTGGTCAGCCAGGCAGGCATGGATCGGATCAATCCGGATGCAGATATCCAGTATATATGCATCAATGCCGAGGAGGGCCAGTTGATGGCTTTGGACCAGGCTATTCAGGAGATTCTGGCTGTGGCCCCCGGTCACGTGGAGTATGTCAGCGCCGCCCAGGCCCAGGCCGACTACGCCCACAACCAGCAGACCGTGGCCCTGGTGGGCAACGGCGTGTGCATCCTGATGGTGCTGATGGGGCTTATGAACTATGTGAATGTGATGGCCACCTCGGTGCAGACCCGCCGCCGGGAGCTGGCCATGATGGAGAGTCTGGGCATGACCCGCCGGCAGCTGCGGGCCATGGTCATGTGGGAGGGCAGCATCTACGCCGTTTTGTCCTCCGTCCTGTTCCTGGCGGGCTGCGGCATCCTGTGGGCCGCCTTTTCCGACACACACATCGACACAGGGGTCCTGGCCTTCTCCTTTGTGTGGCCGCCTAGGCTGGTGGCGGGGCTGGTATTGGCCCTGCTGGTGCTGTGTCCCTGTATTTCCGCCCTGGCCTACCGGGTATCGTCCCGGGAACCGGTGATTCAGCGCCTGCGGGAGACCGGCTGACCTGTTTTTTAGTCCAATGGTATGAAGTCAAGTAGGTGATGCAAGAAAATTTCAAATGGGAATGAGTAAAAAGGACCATGTAGGCAGGAAAAAGACAACGCCAATCCAAGCCCTGTCCCT
>NZ_NFIL01000018.1:0-64565 GCF_002161755.1 Flavonifractor sp. An4
GACTTCGCCAGACAGCTCGCTGCCCACAACCGCCGCTCTAACAACTTCCCTATGAGGCCCTTAAACTACTCTTCTCCTTCCCAGTTCGCCGTCCAATTTGTTTGACAAACCTACATTTTGCCCCCGAAACACATAAAACAGGACTGCGGATAATCCGCAGTCCTGTTTCTTTCCGGTTGATGCCCTCAGCCCTTCAGCTTCTCAATGGCAGCTTTGGCGGCATTCTGCTCCGCCCCCAAACCGCACGGCGGTTTGGGAACCCCATTTCATTCTATCTGTCCGGGTGAAGTGAATTCACCCGGCATCAAGGTTTTGCCTCCGGCAAAACGCTTGGCGCCGCAGAGCGGCGGCTCGCTTACGCTCGCAAAAGAGGCGGAGCACTCTGGCAATCACTCAACCCTTCAGTTTCTCGATGGCAGCCTTGGCGGCATTCTGCTCCGCCTCTTTTTTGCTGCGGCCCTTGCCCTGGCCGATGGGGGTACCGTTCAGGTCCACCTCCACCGAGAAGATCTTGGCGTGGTCGGGGCCCTGGGCACCGATGAGCTGATAGCCCAGCACCTGGCCGCTCTCCCGCTGGACCAGTTCCTGCAGGGCGGTCTTGTAGTCCCGGCTGGCGCTCTTCTCCTCTTCCCGGTCCAGAATAAATTTCTGGATGATCTTACGGGCGGAGCCGATGCCCCCGTCCAGGTAGACAGCGGCGATCACCGCCTCCACCGCGTCGGCCACGATGGAGGGCCGTTCCCGGCCGCCGCCGGCGTCCTCACCCTTGCCCAGTTTCAGGTAGGCTCCCAGGTTCAGCTGCTGGGCCACCTCCACCAGGCTGCCCTCGCACACCAGGGCCGCCCGGGTGCGGGTCAGATCCCCCTCGGGCAGATCGGGATGGGTGCGGAACAGGTAGTCCGCCGTCACCATACCCAGCACGGAGTCTCCCAGAAACTCCAGCCGCTCATTGCTCTGGCACCCTCTCGCCTTGTTCTCGTTGGCGTAGGAGCTGTGGGTCAGAGCATTTTCCAACAGGGCCCGCTGGTTGAAGCGGTAACCCAGCTTTTCTTCCAAGGCTTCCATGGCCGTCCCTCCCTTTCATGACAGGAGCCCCGCCGTCGGCGGGGCTCCCCAGTCTGATCCTGTGTCAGTCTTCCAGTTTGGACTTCAGATAGCGGACCAGGTCGGCCACAGTGGCAACGCCGGACAGGTCGTCCTCGTCCATATTCTCCAGGCCGAACTCCTCTTCCACCGCCATGGTCAGTTCCACGATGTCCAGAGAGTCGGCACCCAGGTCCTCGAAGGAGGTGTCCATGGTGATGCTGTCAGCTTCCACACCAAACTGCTCGGACAGCAGACCGGCAATCTTCTCAAAAATCATGTTCATCTACTCCTGTCGCATCCGTCGTCCGACGGCGTCTTTACATTTGCACTATGATAATAGTGCAAGTCTTGAGCGCCTGTCAATAGGTAACTCAAATTTTTTCCTCTGCATTGGTAGGCAAGCGCATATATTCGATATTCTCCACCAGATCATCGATCATGCCGGAGGCGGCAAAATCCCGAGCCTGACGGATGGCGTTTTTGATGGCGTAGTCGTTGGAGGAGCCATGGGCCTTGATCACCGGCTTGGAAATACCGATAAGAGCGGTACCGCCCACCTCGCTGGAGTCCATCTTCTTTTTGAACTGCTTGAGCCCACCGGACACCAGCACCGCAGCCAGTTTGGTGAGGAAGCTCTTCTTGAACATGGCCTTCAGCTCCTTGGCCATAAAGCCGCCGGTACCCTCCATGGTTTTCAGGAAGATATTGCCTGAATAGCCGTCGGACACAATGACGTCCACCTGGCCGAACACCGCCTCCCGGGCCTCCACGTTGCCCACAAAGTGAATGCGCCCGGCCTTGTCTGCCTCGGTGAGCAGGGCGTGGGCCTCCCGCTGCAGATCGGTGCCCTTGGAGGGCTCCGCCCCAATGTTCAGCAGGCCCACCTTGGGCTCAGGCCGCTTAAGTACCCGCTCGGCATAGTAGGACCCCATAAAGGCAAACTGGAGCAGGTACTCCGGCGTACCCTCGGCGGTGGCCCCGCAGTCAATCAGCACTGCGCCGCCTGCGCCCGTAGGCACCACAGGGGCCAGCGCGGCCCGGCGGATACCACGCACCCGCTTGATCATCAGGGTGGCGGCGGAGAGCAGGGCGCCGGTGCTGCCGGCGGACACAAAGGCATCGCCGTCCCCGTTTTTCAACAGATTGAGGCCCACAGTGAGGGAGGAGTCCTTCTTCTCCCGGAAGGCGGTGGCGGGGTTGTCGCACATCTCCACCACCTGGCTGGCGTGGGCGATCTCCAGGCCGGGAGGCAGCTGATCGATACCGTCGTCCTTCAGGACCTTGAGGATATCCTCTCCCCGGCCCACCAGGATGACCTCCACCCCCAGCTCACGGACCGCAGCCAGTGCGCCCCGCACATTGGAAGCAGGCGCGTTGTCGCCCCCCATGGCGTCTACGATGATCTTCATATGGTTCTCCTCTTCTTTCTATGTTCTTCCGTTTTCAGACGGGTGGGGTCTCAGCCCTCTACATCCAGTCCCGCCAGCATTTCCAGAGCCCGCTTACTCAATTCGGCATTCTTGTTCCCCACGGAAATCATATTTCCGTGGGGGCCCCGACCCTGAAATCTGCTCGGGCGAAGTGAATTCGCCCGGCATCAAGATTTTGCTTCGCAAAATACTTGGCGCCGCACGGCGGCGGGTCGCTTTCGCTCCCGGGTAAGCGGACGCGCCTTATTCTACATCCAGTCCCGCCAGCACTTCCAAAGCCCGCTTACTCAATTCCGCGTTCTTGTTCCGCTTGCCCTTGACCTTATAGCCCAGGGGCGGGATGATGCCGAAATTCACATTCATGGGCTGGAAATCGGTAACGCTCTCATTGCTGATATACAGGGCCAGGGCGCCAGTGGCGGTCTCCTGCGGGAAATCCACCGGCGGCTTGCCGGTGAGCCGCCGAGCCAACTCCACCGCCGCCAGGAAGCCGGAGGCGGTGGACTCCACATAGCCCTCCACGCCGGTAATCTGGCCAGCGAAACAGATCCGGGGGTCCTTCTTCACCCGGTAGTACCGGTCCAGCAGCCGGGGGGAATCCAGATAGGTGTTGCGGTGCATGACGCCGTAGCGGACGAATTCCGCATTTTTCAGGGCAGGGATCATGGAGAACACCCGCTTCTGCTCAGGCCACTTCAGATGGGTCTGGAAGCCAACCAGATTGTAGATGGTGCCATCGGCATTGTCCCGCCGCAGCTGCACCACGGCAAAGGGCTCCTTGCCGGTCTTGGGGTCCCGCAGGCCCCGGGGCTTGAGGGGCCCGTAGCACAGGGTCTGCTTCCCCCGGCGGGCCATGACCTCCACCGGCATACAGCCCTCAAACACGTTCTTGTCCTCAAAGCCGTGGACCTCCGCCTCCTGGGCGGCACACAGCTCAGTCCAGAATGCGTCGTACTCTTCCTCGGTCATGGGGCAGTTGATGTAGTCCGGGGTACCCTTATCGTAGCGGGAGGCAAAGAAGGCGCTGTCCATGTCTACGCTTTCAAAGGTGACCAGAGGGGCAGCGGCATCAAAGAAGTTGAGGTAGTGGCTCTCCGGGAAGAAATCCTTGATGGCATCTGCCAGCACGTCGGAGGTCAGGGGCCCAGAGGCCACAATCACGTTGCCCTCGGAGGGGATGGCAGTAACTTCCCCCTCCACCACAGTGATGAGAGGATGATTCCGGATCTTTTCGGTGATGGCCTGAGCAAAGCCATGGCGGTCCACCGCCAAAGCGCCGCCGGCCTCCACCCGGTGCTCGTCGGCGCAGGAGAGGATGAGGGAGCCCATCCGCCGCAGCTCCTCCTTCAGCAGGCCCACCGCGTTCTCCAGCTGGTCGGAGCGCAGGGAGTTGGAGCACACCAGCTCACCGAACCACTGGGTATGGTGGGCGGGGGTCATTTTGTGGGGCTTCATTTCCTTCAGGATCACGGGGATGCCCCGCCGGGCCAGCTGCCACGCAGCCTCACACCCAGCCAGACCCGCGCCGATCACGAGTACAGGTTCCATAGGTTCCTCCTTGGAGTAGGGTCAACGGATGAAGTTGGTCCGCTGGGCGGGTTCCCGCTGGGGCAGGCCGTACTGGGCCTTGCCCAGGGCGATGCTCTTGACCAGGAAAGCCATGTTCCGGGCCAGGGTACGCATGGTCTGCAGACCCTCCGCATCCTGAGCGGCCTCGCCGGGCGCTCTGCCGTGGATGCTGTTCCAGTACTGGCTGGAGGCCACCGGCATCCCGCTGATGGTAAAGAATTTGTTCAGCTCGTCAAAGGTGGATGACAGTCCGCCCCGGCGGGCGGCTACAACGCTGGCCCCCACCTTCATGGTCTTGTCAAAGGGGGTGGAATAAAACAGGCGGGTCAGAAAAGCCACCAGGGTGGCATTGGCCGAGGCGTAGTATACCGGGCTGCCCACCACCAGGCCGTCGCAGGCCTCAAACTTGGGGGCAATCTCATTGACCAGATCGTCAAACACACACCGGCCCAGCTCGCTGCACCGGCCGCAGGCCACACAGCTGCGAATATCCCGATGTCCGATGTGGATCAGTTCCGTCTCAATGCCCTGGTCGGCAAATACCTTCTCCATCTCTCCCAGCGCCAGGGCGGTATTGCCGTTGGCCCGGGGACTTCCGTTCAGCAACAGGATCTTCATGGCTTTTCCTTCCCTTTCTCCGCCGGTCAGGCCTCTTCTGTGGTCTTGGCGGCTTTTTGGGTGGTCGTCTTTTTCGTTGTGGTCTTTTTGGCGGCGGTGGCCTTTTTCGTGGTCGCCGCCTTCTTGGTGGTGGTCTTTTTGGCAGCCGTCTTCTTGGCAGGCTTCTTCTCCTCCTCGGGGGGAGCGCCCTCCGCCGGAGTCTCTGTGACGGCAGTGGTCTTTTTCTTATAGCCCCGCTGGTCCTCAGGCAGGAAGTTGGGGCACTCGGGGTTGATGCAGAAGGGCTTCTTGAAGCCACGGCCCGACTTCTTGAACAGGGTATGGCCGCACTCGGGGCAGTTGTCCTTCACGGGCACATCCCAGGTCATAAAGTCGCAGCGGCGGGCCTCGTCCTTGTTGGCGTTATTCTCGCAGCCGTAGTAGGCATAGCCCCGCTTGGAGGTCTTTTTCAGGATCTTACCGCCGCACTTGGGGCACTTGCCCGGCATTTCAATGACGATGGGCTGGGTGTGGTCGCACTCCGGCCAGCCGGGGCAGGCCAGGAACCGGCCGAACCGGCCGGATTTGTACACCAGGTTGCGGCCGCACTTGGGGCAGATCACGTCGGACACCTCGTCGGGCACCTTGATGCGCTCGCCGTCCAGGTCCTGCTCGGCCTGCTTCAGTTCCTTCTCAAATCCGCCGTAGAACTGGCTCAGCAGACTCTTCCAGTCCACCTTGCCGGTCTCCACCTCGTCCAGCTGCTCCTCCATGTTGGCGGTGAAGGCGGTATCCACAATGTCGGTGAATTTGTCCTTCATCAGGCCAGTGACCACCTCGCCCAGGGGGGTGGGCCGCAAGTTCTTGCCCTCTTTTACCACATACTCCCGGTCCAGAATAGTGGAGATGGTGGGGGCGTAGGTGGAGGGGCGTCCGATGCCCTTCTCCTCCAGGGCCTTGATGAGGGTAGCCTCGGTGTAGCGGCTGGGAGGCTGGGTGAAGTGCTGATCGGGTTTCAGGCCCTTCAGCTCCAGGGGCTCCCCCTCCTTCAGGTCGGGCAGGGGGGACTGGAAAGCCTCGTCCTCCTCGTCCTTGCCCTCCACGTACACGGCAGTATAGCCGGAGAACTTGAGGGAGGAGTGGGTGGCCCGGAAGGTGTAGCCGGCGGACTCCACCTCGATGGACACGCTGTCATAGACGGCGGAGGCCATCTGGCAGGCCAGGAAGCGGCTCCAGATCAGCTTATAGAGCTTGTACTGCTCGGCGGTAAGGGACTTTTTGATGTCCTCCGGGGTGAGGGCCACGTTGGAGGGCCGGATGGCCTCGTGGGCGTCCTGGGCCCCGGATTTGGTCTTGTACACCCGGGGCTTGCCGGGGTAGTACTGCTCGCCATAGCGGGACAGGATGAAGTCCCGGGCGGCGGCGGTGGCCTCGTCGGACAGGCGGAGGGAGTCGGTACGCATATAGGTGATGAGACCCACGGTGCCCTCACCCTCAATGTCCACGCCTTCATAGAGCTGCTGGGCGATGGACATGGTGCGCCGGGGGGTCATATTCAGCTTGCGGCTGGCCTCCTGCTGGAGGGTGGAGGTGATGAAGGGAGGCGCCGGGTTGCGCTGCTTGTCCTGGCGCTTGACGCTCTTCACGGAGAAGGGGGAAGCCTGGACAGCCTGGGCCACATCCTGAACGGCCTCCGCGCTGTTCAGCTCCATCTTCTTCTCTTTTCCGTAGAAACTGGCCTTGAACTGCCCCAGATTGGGGGAGATACGGGCCAGATCGGCCTCCAGGGACCAGTACTCCTGAGGCACGAAGGCCTTGATGTCGGCCTCACGCTCACACACCAGCCGGGTGGCCACCGACTGAACCCGTCCGGCGGACAGGCCCCGGCGGATCTTTTTCCACAGCAGGGGGGAGATCTGATAGCCCACGATACGGTCCAGCACCCGGCGGGCCTGCTGGGCATTGACCAGGTCCATGTCGATAGCCCGGGGGTGGGCGATGGAGTCGTTGACCACCTTCTTGGTAATCTCATTAAAGGTCACCCGGTAGGTCTTGTCGTCGGGAATCCCCAGCATCTCCTTTAGATGCCAGGAGATGGCCTCTCCTTCCCGGTCAGGGTCGGTGGCCAGAAATACTTTATCGCTCTTCTTGGCGGCCTTGGTCAGGTCGTCGATGACCTCTTCCTTGCCCTTGATGGGCTGATAGTCCACCGTGAAGTCGTTGTCCACATCCACGCCCAGCTTGCTCTTGGGCAGGTCCCGGACATGGCCCATGGAGGCCTTCACCTGATAGCCGGGCCCCAGATATTTGCCGATAGTCTTGGCCTTCGCCGGGGACTCGACGATTACCAGATTCGATTTTGCCACAGTACGATACTCCTTTTATTTTTGTTCCTCAAAACGGACGGCAGCGGCAAACCGCCGGCCCGGTAATTCCTTCAGATAGCCCCCGGCCTGCAGCAGGGTGAGGGCGGTATTGACCCGCCGGGCAGGGATCTCCGTCTGCCCCACAATCTCGTCGGCAGTGAGGGTCTTTTCCGACAGCAGGAAGAAAATCTCCCGCTGTTCCTCCCCCATCTGCTCCAGACCGCTGCGCGGTGCGACAGGCAGCCCCTCCTTCTGGACGGGCTTTTCGGGTTTTGGCTCAGGCTCCGGCGGCGGGGTGGGCATAACCTCCAGCCGCTCATCCGCCTCCTCGGCGGTCATAGGCTGGGGCTGGCACAGCTTGTGGGCATATCGCCCCTCATACTCACACAGGATATCCCCAGCAGTACGCACCAGCTTGGCCTCGCCCTGGGCAATAAGCCGGTTGGTCCCGGCGCTGGTGGCGGCATCCACCGGTCCGGGGACCGCAAATACATCCCGGCCCTGATCCAGGGCGTCGTGGGCAGTGATGAGAGCGCCACTGCGCTCCCCCGCCTCCACAGCTACCACACCCAGACACAGTCCGCTTAAGATGCGGTTGCGCTGGGGAAAACGCCAGCCATCCGGCCGGGTACCCGGCGGATTCTCCGACAGGATGGCGCCCCGGGCGGCCACATCCTCATAGAGCCAGCTGTTGCAGGCGGGATAGACCACATCCACACCGCCGGCCAGCACCGAAACTACCGGTCCGCCGCCCTGGAGCGCGCCCTTCAGGGAGGCCGCGTCGATACCCTGGGCCAGACCGGACACCACCAGAGCGCCTGCCCGGGCCAGGCCCATAGCAATCCGCCCGGCGGTCCGTACACCGTAGGCGGAGCACTGGCGGGAGCCCACCATTGCAATGGCGACCTCTTCATCAAAGCGGAACAACCTCCCCTTGCCGTAGAGCACCAGGGGATAGTCGCTGAGCTGGAGCAGCCGCTCCGGGTAGGCTCCGTCCTGACAGCTGAGCAAAAACAGGCCCAGCCGGTCGCAGCTCTCCAGAATCCGATTGGTCTGGTCCAGAGATTTGTCACACAGGGAACGCCTGGCCTCCTGGGTCAGGTGCAGAGGCTCATAGGCCTCCCGGTCGGCAAAGTACACCCGCTCGGCGCCGCCGAAATAGTCCAGCAGCTCTACCTGGTGCCGCTGGGGCAGGCCCCGCCGAGTAGAGAGCCAGAGCAGATATTGAATGCCCGCCACGGCGGCCCCTCCTCTCTCGTTGGCTCAGCGGTTCCGCCAGCCCTCCCACAGCGCCACGGACGCCGCCACGGCGGCGTTGAGGGACTCGCAGCGGTCCCGCATGGGGATCTTCAAGGTCAGGGCGCAGACGTCCAGCACAGCCTGGGACACACCTCTGCCCTCGCTTCCAATGACTACCGCGGCGCGGCTCAGATCAGCCGCGCGCAGATCGGCGGTATCCTCCCGCAGTGCGGTGGCATACAGCGGCAGCTCCGCCGTTTTCAAGAGGACGGTAAGTTCCTTCAGCCCAGTCTCCCACACCGGCAGACGGAAGCAGGCGCCCATGGTGGAGCGCACCGTCTTGGGGGAGAATGGCTCGGCACATCCAGGGAGCAGGAACACTCCCTCCGCGCCAAAGGCATCGGCAGTGCGCCATACAGTACCCACGTTACCCGGGTCCTGGACCCCGTCCAGCACCAGATAGAGTCCCGGGGTCAGCGTCTTTGGCGGCGTCAGGTCGGGGGTACGGCACAACGCCAGCATTCCCTGAGGCGTGTCCACCGTGGAAACCGACTTGAGCACGTCGGCGGGCATCTCTACCAGGCGCACACCCTCCGGCAACTTCCGGGGCGGCTCAATGCCTTCGGCCACCACCAGAGTTTCCACCCCGGCATTCCAGCGCAGGGCCTCCTCCACCAGCTTATGTCCTTCACAGAGAAAGACTCCCTCCTGCCGGCGGGTTTTCTTGTCGTTTCCCAGCTTCCGCAGCCGGGCCACCAGAGGATTCTGGCGGCTGGTGATTCGTTCCATACCCATCTTACAGATCCTGCAGGCGGTTGACGTCCTCGGTGCGGCCCAGGGCCACCACCGTGTCTCCCGCCTCCATAATGGTGCTGGGACCGGGGGTCACATTGAAGGCCTCCTGGCCCTTTTTCCGTACCGCAATGATGTTGACCTTATAGCGGGCCCGTACATTCAGTTCCGCCAGATTTTTTCCCAGCCAGTCCCGGGGCACGGTGGTCTCCACAATACCAAAATCTTCGCTGAGCTCAATAAAATTGAGGACATTGGAGCTGGACAGGCCCTGGGCCAGCTTGACGCCCATCTCATGCTCGGGGAACACCACCCGGTCGGCGCCGATTTTCTCCAGCACTTTGCGGTGGACATGGCTCTGGGCTTTACAAATTACCTTACGCACGCCCAGTTCCTTCAGGTTCAGGGTGATGAGGGCGGAAGTACCCACATCCACGCCTACCGCCACCACGGCGCAGTCGTAGTTGCGTACGCCCAGGGCCCGGAGCACCGCCGGATCTCTGGCGTCGCCGGTAACGGCATGGGTGACCTTGTCGGCCACCTTCTGTACATTCTCCTCGGAGTCGTCCAGGGCCAGCACCTCGTGGCCCAGGGAGCTGAGCTCGGTGGCCACGGCGCTGCCAAACCGGCCCAGGCCGATGACAACGAAGGTTTTCATTCGGTTACACATCCTTCCAACCGGGTGGTTACCCGATCATCACATTCATTTCCGGATATTTGATCTTGGCCGTCCGGCCGCCGCGGGTGATAAAGGCAATGGAGAAGGAGAGCACACCCACCCGGCCCATATACATCAGCAGAATAATCAGAGACTGGGAAAACACACTCAGTCCCGGTGTGATACCAGTGGTCAGACCCACCGTACCCATGGCGGAGGCTACTTCAAAGGCACAGTCCAGATAGGGCAAATTTTCCACCGTAGAGATCGTCATAGACCCCACCAGGAACAAAAACAGCATCACCAGCGCCAGCGTCATGGCGTTGAGTACCCGGCGGTAGGGAATGGTGCGGCCTCGGAAGGTGACCTGCTCCCGTCCTGCCAGTCCGGACCGGAGGGCCAGCAGCAGCACCGCCACAGTAGCCGTTTTCAGGCCGCCGGCAGTGGAGCCGGAGGAGCCGCCGATCAGCATCAGGATAGAAGAAAATGCCTTGCTGGTATCGCTGAGTCCTCCCTGTCCGATGGCGTCAAAGCCGGCGGTACGCAGGGTAATGGACTGGAAGATGGAGTTCATGATCTTCTCCCACAGAGGCATATTCCCCAGGGTGGCGGGATTGGAGTATTCCTCCACCAGGAAGAACAGCGCGCCGCCGATAATCAGCACTCCGGTAACGATAAGCACCATTTTGCTGTACACCGAAAGTTTGTGCCAGCAGCGCTTTTCCAGGATATCCTCCCACACAAAAAAGCCCAGGCCGCCCACTACAATGAGGGCTCCGATGGTGCCCAGCACCAACGGATTGTTCTGCAATCCGGCCAGGCTGCTGAATGCACCGAATTTTCCGCCCAGCAAATCGAAGCCGGCGTTACAGAAGGCGGAGATGGAATGGAAGATCCCCCGCCAGATGCCGCCCAGGATACCAAAATGGGGGATCATGGCAATGCTCAGCAGCACCGCCCCTGTTCCCTCGATCAGGAAGGTACCCATCAGAGCGTGGCGCACCATCCGTACCACACCATCCAGATCGTTCAGGTTCAGAGTGGATACCATAATAAGCCGCTCAGACAAGCCGATGCGGCGGCGCAGGGCAAAGGACACCAGGGTAATCACCGTCATGAAGCCCAGGCCGCCCAACTGAATCATAAGGATAATCACCAGTTGGCCGAAGAAGGACCACTGGACCCAGGTATCCACCAGGATCAGGCCTGTAACGCAGGTGGACGAGGTGGCAGTGAACAACGCCGTAAAGAATCCGGCGCTCTGGCCGTCCCGGGATGCAATGGGCAGGGTGAGCAGCAAAGCACCCACCAAAATGATCACGGCAAAAGAGGCCGCCACGATCCGGGTAGCATTCAGGCTTCGGTTGCGGATAAACATATCCCGCAGCCAAAGAGCAAATTGTTTGATCACAGCTGGGCCCTCCCCCAAAAGTCGGCGCCCGCCGAACGGTCTGTTGGACGCAGAAAAGCATACCGAAGGAAGCTCATTCCTTCGGTATGCCCATTCTCTCTCCGACCGGAGCCCGCCGATTTACCGGCTTCCAGGCTCCACCTGTTTGCAATAAAGCATACCTGATCCGCTGCACAGGGGTACATAGGTCGTTCCTCATCTTTCCACATTTTCCCAGGGAACACTCCCGTGGAATCATACAAAGGTAACTATAGCATACCCTCCAAAGATATTCAAGTCAACGATTATTATACCCCCGCCCTCAATTTCCTACCTTATGTATAAAAAGCCGGCGGGTCCAACCTCCTCCCCTCCTGCACATTTAACAGATTTCGCCAGTTATCAGCCTGTTTGGCATTTCACAATGAAAGAGTTGAAATCCGAGTCAGTTACAAGGTATAATCAGCTATACGCTTCACCAACGCCGGCCCTGTCCGGTATCCAGTTACGAAAGAGGGTCACGGTATGCAGACAGAACATCAGGAAAAAGTGGACCGCCAGGTATGTGCCAACTGCGGCGGAACCATCAAATGGAATATCGCCAAGCAGCGTCTGGAGTGCTCCGCCTGCCGGACTCCCTACATCGCGGAGACTACCGTTCAGCGGGTGGAGGAGCATGATTTTGAGGGATACGTCCAGCGGGAGGGCCAGAGGGTGTCCTTCCCCGACACCGTCATTATCGTCTGCGGTACCTGCGGCGCGCAAATTGCGGTGGACGAGCACTGCACTGCCACGGTCTGTCCCATGTGCGGCTCCACCCAGCTTTTGGAGAGCCGCCAGGAGGCCGGTGTCCCCCCTGACGGTGTAATTCCCTTCCGGGTGGACCGTGAAACTGCCCAGCAGAACTTTGCCAAGTGGGTCAAAAGCCGCTGGTTTGCCCCCAACCGTCTGAAACAGGCCTATCAGGCAGGCAAACTCCAGGGCATTTACCTTCCCTTCTGGACCTTTGACGCCCAGGTAACCAGTACATACTGGGGACAAGGCGGCAACACCCATACTGTTCGGGACAGCAAGGGCAACACCCGCACGGAAATTCACTGGCGGCCGGTAAGCGGTACTGTGGGCGGCTTTTATGACGATTTGCAGGTATGCGCAACCATGAATTCAGCCAGCCAGGTGGTGGAAAAGGTCCTGCCCTACAATACCTGCGACAACACCCTTCCCTTCTCCCCCAGCTATCTGTCCGGTTTTCTGGCGGAGCACTATGCCATCCCCGCCACCCAGGCGGTGGATACCGCCAAAGAGCAGGTCCGCACCGATCAGATCAATCAGGCGGAAAGCGACATCCTGTCCCGGGGCTTCAGCCATGCCCGGGTCAGCAATATCAACATTGAATATCACAAGATCACCTATAAACACGTGCTGCTGCCCGCCTGGTCCTCGGCCTTTGCCTACAACGGCAAGCAGTATATGTACATCATCAACGGTGAGAGCGGCAAAGTAGGCGGCCAGCGGCCCTACAGTGTTCCCAAAATCGTAGCGGCGGTAGCCGCGGCAGCGGCAGTCATCACCGCCGCGGTCATTCTGCTTACCGGTGCAGCCGCCCCGCCCGCTCTTCAGGCGGAGGAAAACGCACAGCCTCAGGCTATTGTCATCCAGGAGGATTCTCCCTGGACGGCCTGGGAGGACAATCTCTGAGACATAGAAAGGACGGAAAAGCCATGGCATGGTTTGGTCAAGGAAAAGATACCATTGAATGGGAAGAATTCCGGGACGACGTACTCTTTTACAAGTGGCCCGCCAAGGAGATCAAGCGGGGCTCCCACCTCATTGTGCGGCCGGGACAGAAGGCCATTTTCTATTCCGACGGTATTGTGGGCGCTATTTTTGAAAATCAGGGCAATTTCGATATCTACACCGATATTGTTCCCTTCTTCTCCACACTGAAGGGCTGGCTATCCCTGCGGGGGGACTCCGGCCTGCGTGCGGAAGTCTACTTTGTCAACGCGAAGGAACTGACTCTGCCCTGGGGCACCCGGCAGCGGATCATGATCCCCACGCCCGAGGTACCCAGCGGTATCCCCGTTGGATGCAACGGCAATCTGGTCATTGAGTTCCGGGACTACCAGACCTTTATCAACAAGGTGGCCGGAGTCAAAGCCACCTATTCTCTGGAGGATGTGGCCGACCGGATCATGGGCGAGCTCAACCCGGTGGTAGCCGAGGCCATCCTGGACGGACAGCAGCAGATGGGTCTTAACGCGCTGGTGGGGCTTCAGCAGAACAGCCGGAAGTTGGGAAAAGCCATTCAGGAGGAGCTGGACAAAGAGCTCAGCGACTTTGGTCTGGGCGTGGCGGACGTCAATATCCTGGCCTTTAACTATCCGCCTGAGGTCCAAAAGATGGCGGAGAAGGTGGCCGCCCAGTCCTTCGTTACCGACATGGGCAAATATACCTCCGTCAGTATGGCCGACAGTATGTCCACCCCCGGCAGCGCTGGTTCGGCCGCCGCCTCTGGTATGGGAATGGCCATGGGAATGCAGATGGCCGCCCAGATGATGGGTCAGATGGGACAGATGACACAGCCCCAGGCCGCCCAGCCTCAGCAGGCCGCCTGTGTCTGTGCCTCCTGTGGCTATGCCAGCCCCACCCAGGTCAAATTCTGTCCTCAGTGCGGCAAGCCCATGGGCCAGCCTCAGCCGGCCGGCGACCGTTTCTGCCCCAACTGCCGTAAAATGGTGGCGGGCAAATTCTGTCCCGACTGCGGCACACCCACCGTGTAACTCACCTCTATCTTTTTAGAAAAACAAGAAAAGGTGGCAGGCACAAAAGTGCCTGCCACCTTTTTGCTTTGCAAAAAAGCCCGGATTATTTCGCTGTGCCCTCCGCACTCCTCAGGCCTGTGCCACCGATCTCTTTCGCGCATAATATGTTGTGGGATCATTTCCCAGAAGGAGGTAACACGAATGGGGGTTACAAATTCCAACAAGGTAATCAATACCGACCGCATTGCCTGCGATGGTTCGCTGCGTGTGAGTCTGACACTGTCTGCCGCGCCGGATATTATCACCAATCCAACCGATATCGTGCTGATTCTGGATCGCTCCGGCAGTATGGCAGGCATACCACTGACCAATATGAATCTGGGTGCAAAGACATTCATCGACATCATCGATGAAGCCACCGATAACACACAAGACGGTCAAATCGGTTCCGGCAGCCGGATCGGCATCGTCAGCTTCTCCAATACCGCTGTGGCAAACACGCAGCTTATCACCTCGGTGGACACACTGAAAAGCGCAGTGTACAGCCTGACCGCCGGAGGCACTACCAATCATGCAGACGCCTTCACCAAAGCGATTCAGCTCTTTGATCCCGCCTCCAGCAATGCGAAGGTTATCGTAAAACCTGTACTTTAACCGGAACATGCGGTATAATGGGAGCAAGAAAAAAGCAGCCGGAAAACGGCTGCAAGATGAAAGGATCGCGGTGAAAAGCAATCAGCGGCAGGGATTTTTTGCTTTGGCAGCTCAAAAAATCGGTGAAAGTCAAGGAAAACGCTTCAAAACTTCTTGATTTTTGTCCTGGCAAAGCAAAAACTTCTCAAAAGTTGTTAATTTCTCTTTATTTTTCGGTATTAAGCGGTAAAAACCGCTTGATATAGGGCAAAAAACTGAATATCCACATGTGGAAAGTTTTCACGGATGGAAAAGAAAGAAATGCCACAAAAATATCCACAATGGAGCGGCGGAGGCGCAAAAAGAGAGGGAACAGGTTTCCCCATTCCCTCTCAAAAAGTGCTTATTTATGCGGTTTCAATTAGCCGAAGTAACGCTTCAGCAGGCCCTCGAAAGCCTTGCCGTGGCGGGCCTCGTCGCGAGCCATCTCGTGAACGGTGTCGTGGATGGCGTCCAGGTTGTGCTGCTTGGCCAGCTTAGCCAGGTCAGTCTTGCCCTGGGTAGCGCCGTTCTCGGCGTCCACACGCATCTCCAGGTTCTTCTTGGTGGAGTCGGTCACGACCTCGCCCAGCAGCTCGGCAAACTTAGCGGCGTGCTCAGCCTCTTCGTAGGCAGCCTTCTCCCAGTACAGGCCGATCTCGGGATAGCCCTCGCGGTGAGCCACACGGGCCATAGCCAGGTACATACCAACCTCAGAGCACTCGCCCTGGAAGTTCTCACGCAGGCCCTGGATGATCTCCTCGGGAGCGCCCTTGGCCACGCCTACCACGTGCTCAGAAGCCCAGGTCTTATCGCCGCCCTGGAGCACGAACTTCTCCTTGGGAGCCTTGCAGATGGGGCAGAAATCAGGGGCGGAATCCCCTTCGTGAACATAACCGCAAACAGAGCAGACCCACTTTTTCATGTGATTTTCCTCCTAATTTGTCATTCATTTTATTTCATTTCGGGTTAGCCGGAAGTGCTAATCAGTAATGATTATCATTTCTGATATTAAGATAGCACAACTTAACTCTGCCGTCAAGTGTTTTTTTCAAATTCAAAAAACTTTTTTACTTCCTCTTACTTTCCATATTTCCGTCGATAACGGCGGTGCCCCAGGACCAGGATTAACACCCCTGCTGCTACCAGGATTCCGCCCAGTACGATCTGAGTAATGATAGGACCATACATAAAAGACATCACACGGTCCATACTACTATTATAAAGATCAAGATCCATTCTCTTATCCCCCTATGACAGGAATCCGGGTAACTTCATAAACTCACACAAGCCGCTCACCGCAGAAAGCTGCAGCACTCCCCGGATCAGTAAATACGCGCCCACCGCCAGCGGCAAAATCCCCAGCAGATACCATCTGGGTTCTCTCTTCTCAGGCGCAGCCTCTGTGGGCGGCCCCGGATTTGGCATCTCTCCCAGCAGCAGCTGGTCCGTGGTAATCCCAAACAGCCTGGCCAGTGCCACAATCTTATCCAGTTCCGGCTGGGCAGCATCGCCTTCCCACTTGCTCACCACCTGACGGGACACCCCCAGCAGTTCGGCCAGTTTTTCCTGAGACATACCTGCGCGCTTGCGGTAATTCAGAATCCGCTCTCCCAAGGTCATTCTTTCTCGCCATCCTTTCTTCCGGCCTTACCGGACAGGTTCAGCCTATCAAACCATCCGGTTTTTCGCCATAAAGTTTGGCTTGAACTTCCGCAACCGCTGGTTGCCAAAGGGCTTTTCAAGCGAAATCATCATACCATAGCCGGCAGAACAGATTCAAGGGCTCCTTGGTAAAGATCCCGTATGTCAAAAAAACGGGCGCGCTGCAATATGCAGCGCGCCCATTTTTAATACTTGCTTACTCGATGGCAATGGTGTGGTTCACAGGCAGCTGCTGAACCATCTTGGGCAGGGTAATCTTCAGAATGCCATCCTCAAACTTAGCGGAGACATCCTTGGCTTCCACATGATCGCCCACATAGAAGCTGCGGCTGCACTGGCCCGCATAGCGCTCCCGGCGCAGATAACGGCCGTTCTTTTCCTCCTCATCCTTGTCCAGGCCCTTGGCAGCGCTGATTGTCAGACAGCCATCCTTCAGTTCCAGCTGGACCTCATCCTTCTTAAAGCCGGGCAGATCCACATCCAACTCATAGGTATTCTCAGTCTCCCGCACATCGGTCTTCATCAGATTCTTACCGTGCTTACCATAGAGCGGGTTGTGATCGGAAAAAACCGACATCCGGTCAAAGGGGTCCTGGAAAAACTCATCAAACAAATTCTCACCAAAAATGCTAGGTAACATAAGTCATACCTCCATTCGTCTTCTGCGGCTCGTAGCTGGGGAGTGGGACCTCTCGGTGGCGAGCTTTTGTTACCTGCTTTGTTTTCTTGTAACCGTACCTCGGTCCGATTCCCTTTCGGTCCTCTTTCCTAAGCACAGCCTTATTATAACACCAGAATTAGCACTGTCAATAGGAGAGTGCTAATGTTCACACAATCAATCAATATTGTTCACAATTTATGAGATTTTTTCCATAAAAAAAGCCGGAACCCGTTGCGGTGCAACGGGTTCCGGCTTTTTAAAAAATCAGCTGTCGGCAATCGCCTGGGCTGCGGCACGAATCACAGCCACACAGGCGTCGATACCGATGCGGCTGTTGACGCACAAATCGTATTCCCGACTCTGTCCCCAGCGGCCGGTGGCAAAATAGTTATAATAGGAGGCCCTGGCTTTATCCTGCCGGATCACATAGCTCTCCAGATTGTTCTCCTGTACACCGTACTCCTCCCGGACGCGGCGGATTCGCTGATCCAGAGGCGCATTGACAAACACCTTCAGGCAGCGGGGCTGATCCCGGAGAATATAGTCGGCACAGCGGCCTACAATGACGCAGGACTCTCTGGCAGCAGCCTCCTTAATGACCTTGGCCTGAGCGATAAACACCTGGTCGGGTACCGACGGCGTCTGTACGCTGGTATAGAGGTCATAGAGAAAACTGTTGGTGGGGCGCTGATGCTCGGCGTTGCGGATAAAGTGCTCGGAAAAGCCGGTCTTTTTGGCCACATCGGAGATCAGCTGCTTGTCGTAGAACGTGATGCCCATCTCCTCGGACAACTGTTTGGCAATGAGCCGTCCGCCGGAGCCATATTCACGGCCGATGGTGATGACGATATGCTTCATAAGGACACCTCCTATCCTGATTTTAGTATAATGCTTTTTCCACCTTCCGTCAAAGAGTTTTTCATACCTTATATTTATTATCCTATGTTAACACGCAAAATTTATTACGGCTTTCGATTGACTTTCTTTCGAACTTGAGTATAATAGTTGCCATTTGGACCCTGCGCCCAGATGATCTTTTCCCGCCTCAATGGGAACAGAAAAAGAGAGTACAAAGAGAAAGGAGTGTCCATATGTTTATCCTGGGTATCATTCTGATCATCGCCGGTATCGGCTGCGCCGGTTACGGTTTTATGCAGAACAACAGCCTGGAGGCCCAGTTCACCAGCATCATGAGCAGCGGTACCGCTAACCCCGGCACCATGTTCATCGTCATCGGCGTGATCCTGCTGGTGGTCGGCAAAAAGAAGAACTAAGGTATTACATATGCCACGGGCGGTCGCCAATGCGACCGCCCGTTCCTCTTTGCAACCTGGCAGTCAAACTGGTGCACTTCCTACCGGTCGGATCGGGTGTTTTTCGTCAAATATGCAATTCTTCTTTTTTCTCTTGCATTTCATGGCGCTATGAATTATAATAACTTCAACACAGCAAAGTGTTCCTCTGAACAGCTGAACACAATCAAATTTCGGTCGGTCCCCCTAGGGCCGCCAAGCAAAGGGGTTTGGCATTATGGCATTTACGATCACCAATTCTTACCTTCAGAACGTGTACGAAGGCGTCTGCAAGAAGAACGCCCATGAGCCCGAGTTCCTCCAGGCTGTAGGCGAGGTTATGGAATCCCTCCAGCCCGTGTACAATCAGAAGCCCGAGCTGGCCAAGATGGGCATTATGGACCGTATGGTGGAGCCTGAGCGCAGCCTGCTGTTCCGCGTGTCCTGGGTGGACGACCATGGCCAGGTCCAGGTGAACCGCGGCTACCGGGTGCAGTTCTCCACCGCCATCGGCCCCTCCAAGGGCGGCCTGCGGTTCCATCCCTCCGTCAACCTGTCCATCATCAAGTTTCTGGGCTTTGAGCAGGTATTCAAGAACTCCCTGACCGGTCTGCCCATGGGCGGCGGCAAGGGCGGTTCCGACTTTGATCCCAAGGGCAAGAGCAGCAACGAGGTCATGCGTTTCTGCCAGTCCTTCATGACTGAGCTGCAGCGCCACATTGGCCCTGACACCGACGTGCCCGCCGGCGACATCGGCGTGGGCGCCCGTGAGATCGGCTACCTGTTTGGCCAGTATAAGCGGATCCGCAACGAGTTTAACGGCGTGCTGACCGGCAAGGGCCTGACCTACGGCGGCTCCCTGGCCCGCACTGAGGCCACCGGCTACGGCCTGTGCTACTTCACCAACGAGATGCTCAAGGCCGCCGGCAAGTCCTTCCAGGGCCAGAGCGTGGTGATCTCCGGCTCCGGCAACGTGGCCATCTACGCCAACCAGAAGGCTACCCAGCTGGGCGGCAAGGTCATCGCCATGAGCGACTCCAACGGCTACATCGTGGACGAGAACGGCATCGACTACAAGGTTATCAAGGAGATCAAGGAGGTCAAGCGAGACCGCATTAAGACCTATTTGGATTATGTCCCCACCGCCAAGTATTACGAGGGCTGCCAGGGCATCTGGACCGTTCCCTGCGGCATTGCCCTCCCCTGCGCTACCCAGAACGAGCTGCCCCTGGAGGGCGCCAAGGCTCTGGTGGAGCACGGCTGCTTCGCCGTGGCCGAGGGTGCCAATATGCCCTCCACCCCCGAGGCGGTTGCCTGGTTCCAGCAGCACGGTGTGCTGTTTGCTCCCGCTAAGGCTTCCAATGCCGGCGGCGTAGCCACCTCCGGTCTGGAGATGAGCCAGAACTCCATGCGCCTGAGCTGGACCTTCGAGGAAGTGGACCAGAAGCTCCACGACATCATGACCAACATCTACCACAACGCCGCCAAGGCCGCCGAGGAGTATGGTATGCCCGGCAACCTGGTGGCGGGCGCCAACATCGCCGGCTTCATGAAGGTGGCCGACGCCATGATCTGGCAGGGCGTTTCCTACTAACCTTAAAACAAAAATGGCATCCATCCTTTACAACGGATGGATGCCATTTTTCTTTATTTATGATATAATACCAGCATTCTGAGAAATACGAGGATCACTCTATGCTCCGCATCCAAAATATCTCCCTGCCCCTTGACGGCAGCCAAGGGCAGCTGAAAAAAAAGGCCGCCCGCATTCTGGGCGTGAAACCGGAGGTCATCACCGGGCTGTCTTTGGCCCGGCAATCCATCGACGCCCGGAAAAAGAACGACGTCCACTACGTCTGCACTGTGGATGTAACCGTGGCCGACGAGGGCAGAGTCATGGCCCGGTGCCGGGACAGAAACGTCTCCCTGCACCAGAGCGCCCCCTATGTTTTCCCAACCGTGCGGCGGACCTCTTCCCTGCCGCCGGTGGTGGTCGGTATGGGCCCCGCCGGTCTGTTTGCCGCCCTGTTCCTGGCCCGCAACGGTCTGGCCCCCATCGTGCTGGAGCGGGGCCGCCCGGTGGAGGAGCGCACCGCCGACGTGGAGCATTTCTGGTCCACCGGCGTGCTGGACCCATCCTCCAACGTCCAGTTCGGCGAGGGGGGCGCGGGCACCTTCTCCGACGGTAAGCTGACCACCGGCACCCACGATCCCCGTATCTCCACTGTATTCCGCACCCTGGTGGACGCAGGAGCCCCGGAGGACATTCTGTACCAGCACAAGCCCCACATCGGTACCGACGTGCTGCGGGACGTGGTGAAAAACATTCGACAGGAACTGATTCGCCTGGGCTGCGACGTGCGCTTTGGCCATCAGCTCACCGGTCTCATCCTCCGGGATGGGGCAGTAGCCGGGCTGACTGTGGAAGGCCCTCAGGGAAGCTACGATCTGCCTTGTGATGCACTGGTCCTCTCCCCCGGCCACTCCGCCCGAGACACCTTCCAGATGCTGCTGGAGGCGGGTGTGCCCATGGAACAGAAGCCCTTTGCCATCGGCGTGCGCATCGAGCATCCCCAGAGTGCCGTCTCTCTGGCTCAGTTTGGCCCCGCATGGGAGAAACTGCCCGCCGCCGACTACAAGCTGGCCTGCCACCTGCCTAACGGCCGCTCCGCCTTTACCTTCTGCGTCTGTCCCGGCGGCCAGGTGGTAGCCGCCGCCTCTGAGGAGGGGCGGCTGGTAACCAACGGCATGAGCCATCGGGCCAGAGACGGCAAAAATATCAACGGCGGTTTTCTGGTGGGGGTGGGTCCCGCCGACTTCGGCTCCGACCACCCTCTGGCCGGAGTTGCTTTCCAGCGACACTGGGAGGAGGCTGCCTTCCAACTGGGCGGCAGAAATTATCATGCCCCTGCCCAGACCGTAAAGGATTTCCTGGCCCGGCAAGCCTCCAAAACTCTGGGCACTGTGGAACCCACTTACCGTCCCGGCGTCACCCCTACCGACCTGGACCGCTGTCTGCCCGATTACGTCACCGATACCCTGCGGGGGGCTCTGCCGATATTTGACCGAAAGCTCCACGGTTTCGCCGCACCGGACAGCCTGCTCACCGGTGTGGAGACCCGCTCCTCCTCCCCCGTACGCATTCTCCGGGGGGAGGACTACCAGTCCACCGTCCGGGGCCTCTATCCCTGCGGTGAGGGTGCTGGCTACGCCGGCGGCATCACCTCCGCCGCCGTGGACGGCATCCGAGTGGCCGAAGCGGTAGCCGCACAGCCTTAAAGCGAAGTTCGCCGCCGCACTGCTGCGGCGGCGAACTTTTTTATTTTCGATGCACTCATTTGCCCCGCTCAGGTGTGTACAGGGCAGAAAGGAGAGAGCGCTATGGCCATGCAGCTCCAGGGGGATGCCCCCTTCTCCTACGCAATGGAACACCATCTGGACACCGTATACCGGGCGGCCTGCCACAACGCCCCCACCTTACAGGACGCGGAGGATGTAACCCAGGAGGTCTTTGAGGCCCTGCTGCGCAGCGGCAAGGGCTTTCACGACGGGGAACATCTGAAGGCCTGGTTGTTGCGGGTGACCATCAACAAGTGCAAAAATCTCCGCCGGGCCAAGCGCAGCGGCGAGGTGCCTCTGTCCGAACATTTCCCCGCTCCTCCGGGTGCGGACGGCTCGGTACTGGACGAGGTGCGGGCCCTGCCGGAGCCCTACCGCAACACCATCTACCTGCACTATTTTGAGGGGTACACCGCTGCTGAGATCGGGGTGATCTTAGGGGCCAAGCGGAACACGGTACTGTCCTGGCTCTCCCGGGGGCGGCAGGCCCTGCGGGAACGGATGATCGGAGGCTTTGAGGATGAATAAGACAGATTATCTGGCCCAAGTTGAGAACCTCCACGCCTCTCAGCAGCTGCGGGAGCGGATTGCCGCCCTTCCCGCCGCCCGCAGGCAGTCCCGGCGATTCAAACCCTGGATGGGGGTATGCGCTGGTCTGGCCGTGGTGGTACTGGGCGGATTCTGGCTGCTGCCCCGGATCGGAGGCAGCAGCGGCGGCGCCGGCGCCGGTCACGACGAGGCCTCCACCTTCATGTCCTACGCCGGGCCGGTCTTTCCTCTGACCACACTGGAGGACGTCAATCTGACCGCTGAGCGGCACATCACCCTGGACTTTACCCCATGGCAAGACGGAAACAGCACTAAAATCCAGATCAAAGACTCCTATGTACTCACCAATCCCACAGACACCGACCTGACCGTTACCCTGGTCTATCCCTTTGCCGGGAGTTTCTATGAACTCTATCCCGTTACCTTGACGGCAAACGGCACGGAGCTGGAGACCGCCATTTACCCCGGCGTGGGCGGGAACCAGAGTGTGGAGTCCTGGGAGGAATACGCGGCCATCATCAAGGGTGGAGATCTGACAGCCGCCCACCAGGAGGCTCCCACCCTGGACACTCCGGTGACGGTCTATTCTTTTACCGACTTTGTCCTTCCGGAAAGCGATGCCATCGCCCCCACCCTGGCGGTGACCTACCCCTGGTCGGAGGACGCCCCCGCCGTATTGACCTACGGCTTCGACGGCAGCGGGATTGACGAGGAGGCAGGCTGGGCTCAACGCCATTTCTCTCTGCCCGGTTCCAACTCACCCCATGCCGAGGATCCCCGACTACTCATCGTAGTGGGAGATCCGTTGGAGGAATACACCATTCAGGGTTACCAGGACGGCGGCTGTACCCCCGGGGAGGAGCTGGCAGGCGTCTCGGCCCACGTCACCCAGTACCAGTCCACTCTGGGTAACGTACTGGATTCTCTCTGCCAGGCTCCGGACACCCTGGATCAAAAGTACGGAAAACCAATGGGTGTTCTTGCACTTCCCAGAGCAGTATTCTTTGACACCCTCTGCAAAAGCTTTGGAACCTCCATCCCGTCCAACATGACGATGCTGGAGATGGTATTCGAATGGTGCAACATCCAGGAACGCATTTTCTACGGGGAGGCCACCCTCACCATCCCCGCCGGGGAGCGTGTCACGGTGGAGGCCTCCTTTATCAAAGAAGGCAGCTACGACTTCGTGTGCGCCCACACAGAGAACCGCGGAATCTACGGCTATGATCTTCTGACTCAGCTGGGTTCCAACCTGACCTGTACCCAACAGGCCGCCACTTTGGAGGACCGGGGTTTGATTCGGATCGTCCGGCAGAACTTTGGTTTTGATTTATACAGCGGGATCAAAACCGTCACGCTGGACCCGTCGACCGAACACTACTACCTGGAGGTTCGCAGAGCCAATTGAGCAAAAAAGAGCCGCCCTAAAGGGCGGCTCTTTTGTTGTTGTTCAGCGCTGATCCATAGGCACATAATCCGCATGGCTGCCCACATACTTATAGGCAGGACGGATAATTTTACCCATATTGATAAGCTCCTCGATGCGGTGGGCGGACCAGCCTGCCACACGGGCCATAGCAAAGATAGGCGTATACAGCTCCAGAGGCAGATCCAGCATATGGTACACAAATCCGGAGTAGAAGTCCACATTGGCGGACACACCCTTGTACATCTTCCGCTCCCCGGCAATGACCTCGGGGCCCAGACGGGCCACCATGGAGTAGAGCTCGTACTCCTCGTTGCGGCCTTTCTCCCGGGACAGCTTTTCCACAAATGTTTTGAAGATGTTGGCGCGGGGGTCGGACAGAGAGTAAACGGCATGGCCCATACCGTAGATCAGGCCCGCTTTGTCAAAGGCCTTCTTGTCCAGCAGATCCTGGAGATACTGCCGCACCTCGTCCTCATCCTTCCAGTCCCTTACGTGCTCCTTCATGTCCTCAAACATCTGCACCACCTTGATATTGGCACCGCCATGCTTGGGACCCTTCAGAGAGGCCAAGGCCGCCGCCATACAGGAGTAGGTATCGGTGCCGGAGGAGGTAACCACATGGGTGGTAAAGGTGGAGTTGTTACCGCCGCCGTGCTCGGCATGGAGGGTCAGACAGATGTCCAGCACATGGGCCTCCCAGAAGGAATAGGAGGAATCCGCCCGCAGCAGGGAGAGGATGTTCTCCGCCGCCGACAGTTCCGGCCGGGGCGCGTGGATGTACAGGCTGCTGCCGCTCTTATAGTTATAGGCCTGATAGCCGTAGACGCTGAGCATGGGGAACAGGGCAATAAGCTGGACGCACTGGCGCATCACATTGGGCAGAGAGATGTCGTCGGCCCGGTCATCGTAGGAGGCCAGGTTGAGGACACTGCGGGCCAGAGAGTTCATGATGTCATGGCTGGGCGCCTTGAGAATGATGTCTCTCACAAAGTTATTGGGCAGGGAGCGATAATAGGACAGCTGCTTGGTAAAGCCGTCCAGTTCCTCCTTGGTGGGCAGCTTGCCCAGCAGCAGCAGATAAGCGGTCTCCTCAAAGCCAAAGCGGCCCTCATTCAGAGCGCCTGCCACCAGCTGCTCCACGTCCACGCCGCGGTAATACAGCTTGCCCTCACAGGGAACCTCCTGTCCGTCCACGATCTTCTTGGCCACAATATCGGAGATCTCGGTCAGTCCGGCAAGCACACCCTTACCGTTCAGATCACGCAGGCCCCGCTTCACATCATACTTTACAAAATCGCCTGGATCGATGCGGCTGTTTTCTTTTGCCATAGTCGCCAGGCTCTCGATTTCAGGCGTAATATTACAGTAATTCGGATTGCTTGCCATGAAAAACCTCCATTCTCTTCACATACCCAGGGGACAACCCCTTTGCCAATTAGTTCATTGCTAACTATTATGCCATGAAAATGTTACCACAGTATGAATCGCACTTTATTTTTTCTTTGAAATATTTGTCAGCTTATAAAAGAAAGACCCGCTGCGGCAGCGCCGGACAGCGGGTCGAAATTTAGAACAGATCTTTCTTCTTCAGGATGATGCCGGTCACCAGAATCACGCCCAGGGACAGCACCAGGGGGAACCACCAGAAATGATCCAGGGGCAGATTGGCTACGTTCATGCCGTAGAAGCTGAAGAAAATATTGGGGATGGTGAGCAGGATGGTGATGGAGGTCAGCACCTTCATGATCACGTTCAGGTTGTTGGAGATTACGGAGGCAAAGGCGTCCATCATGCCGGAAATGATGGAGGAATAGATGTTGGCCATCTCGATAGCCTGGCGCACCTCGATGAGCACGTCCTCCAGCAGATCGTGGTCCTCCTCATAAAGGGTAATGATGCGTCCCCGGAGGATCTTCTCCAACGTGACCTCATTGGCTTTCAGTGAGGTATTAAAGTAAACCAGCGACTTTTCCAGGTCCAGCAGTTGGATAAGCTCCTTGTTCCGCTGGGATTTGTAGAGCTGCCGCTCCATGTAGTTGTAGATCTTGTCGATCTGCTTCAGATATTGCAGGAAGCGCTTGGCCACCTGGAGCAGCATATAGAGAATAAACTGGGTCCGCTTCTGGGTGTCTGCGTTGCGCACCAGCCCGTCCTGGAAATCCTTCAGAATGGAAGTCTCTTTCAGGCAGACAGTAATGATGTGCTTTTCCGTGACGATAATGCCCAGAGGCAAGGTGGAATACACCACCGCATCATCCTTCTCCACCGAAGGAGCGTCAATGATGATGAGGGTCTGTCCCTCTTCCGTGTCGATACGGGAGGTCTCTTCTTCATCCAGCGCGGCCCGCAGGAAGGTGGGCTCCACGCCCAGGGTCACCGCCACTGTGTTCAGTTCATCCTCGCTGGGATAAGTCAGGTTGACCCAGCAGCCGTCCTGTACGGCATCCAGCTTGGTCATTTTCCCATTGATGGTCTTATGGATGGAAAGCAATTCACTCACGCCTTTCTGGGCGCAGGGACCAAAAAGGCATAAAAATCCCCGCACACCTATTGTCTCGCTGATTCGTTCCGCTTATACCAGCGGACCGAAAAAGGGCACAGGCGTGCGGGCGCTCCCGGTTATACCGGTCAAACGCCGATCCAATACGCCGTGCCAGTTGTGTTGCATTCTCGACTCAGAGGGTCACCGCTCACGGCGCATATCACTCCCTTATGACATAATCTGTTTCCCCTAAAAACTGGCTGACTGGTACTGCCAGCCGTTGGGCTACCCCTTATTATATGCTATTTCCCACCGAATTGCAAGCCTGCACTCCCGCCGCTCCGCCTTTTCTTCCACAAAGAAATCCAGATTCAGACAAAATGCCTCCTCTAAAATACTTTGCTGGAAGTCTCATCCATGCGCCACGGAAGGCCGCCCCGTATTCTTCCGCTCCTTATGGAATTACAAAGCGGTAGCCCAATCCACGGACCGTCTGGATATATTGGGGCTTGGATGGGTTTTCTTCGATTTTTGCCCGGATTCGGTTGATATAAACCATAATGGCATTTTCGTCAATGATAGCCGATCCCCATACCAGGTCGTAGATCATATCCTTGGAAAAAATATGATTCACATTGTCCATAAACAGCTTGATAATGGCGTTTTCCTTGGAGGAGAGAACCACCTCTTCCCCATTTTTATAGAACCGCAGAGTGCTGGTATTGTACTGAAAGGGACCGGCTGTGATGATCTGATCCGCTCCGGGCAAATTCCCCCGGCTGCGGCGGATCAGGGCTTTTACCTTTGCCGCAAGGGTAACAGGGTTGAGGGGTTTGGTAATATAGTCGTCTGCACCGATGTCCAGGCCATAGAGGGTATCATAATCCTCTTTGCGTCCGCTGACGATCATAATGGGGATCTTGCTGCCGTTTCGCCGGATATGCTGAATCACCTGAAACCCATCCATGCCGGACAGATTGATATCCAGCAAAAGCAGATCGTATGTTTTCTTTGTCAGCATCTCAAGGCACTGTTCGCCGGAATCGGCGGTATCTGCCTGAATGCCATTGCTGCTGATCACTTTATACAGCATGGTAAGAACGGCTTTGTCGTCATCAACAATGAGTACAAGATCAGCCAAGGTGCATCCCCCTTTACACGGCTTGCTTCTTCCAGTATGATATCCAGTATAAAAGACGAGTATATGTTTGACAAGGGGGGAATTTACTTGAAGCCGCCCATCAAATTGGAGCGCAAATTTCTGGTTATTATCCTGTTGGCCTTCGCCCTCATATTTGCCGGAATTTTTATGGTATTTCGGGTTTTCCACCAATATGAAAACATTATAATCGAAAACGAAGACCGGCAGCTTTTGGGGCTGTCCCGCTCGGTGGACCGCAGTATCACCAGCTATATTCAGCAATTTTCCCGGGAGCTGAAGCACACATTGCAGAGGAACGACCTGGACGATGCTGAGACTGCTTACCGAAACACTGGAAATACGGAAGCACTTGCCCTTCAGGTGGAGGGGACCATCCTATCAGAACATCCTCTGACATACGACATTCTTTGTATCGACAATGGAAGTATTTTATACTCCTCCCGCGGAAAAACAGACTATGTGTTTCCGCCCAATGCCGGCCTGGAGGGAGACGTTGACATCAGGCCCTGCGTGGATGCCTCCGGCACCATCTATCTTTCGTTCCAGAAAGGCATGGAAGGAGAGCTGCAATACGCCGTACTGATCGAGCTTACGGAATTTTATGAGGCTGTGGCGGGAAATCTGATTTCCGGCACCCAAGACCGCATTCTGCTTCTGGACGCAGGTGGGCGAACCCTGCTGTATCAAACAGATGAAGGCGCTGTGGCAACCCTGGTCCAGGATGATACAGGCGGCATAATCAATCAGGACGAATTGAATGCGCTGCTGAACTGCCAAAGCCAGGGCGAGAATGTGTCTCTTTTCTACCAAGCTCAGACCAGCGAAGATGGAAAAGCCTATACGGCGCGCATGGCAGCCATCCCAGCCGACGGAAACAATGGTGTGTTTACAGTGGGTGCCTCCCTCAATTATGAAACCATTAAACGGCCCATCCATATGTCCGCTATACGGCTTACCGCCTACAGCAGCATGATCGTGATTGGAATTTTGCTGTTGGCTGGCTCCATCCTGCTGGTGGCCCGGCGCAACGCACGAGCCCAGCAGGAAGTACTCATGCTTCGGGAACAAAATCTTGCCCTGGAGGCGGTCACTAAGAAGTCTCAGGCTCTGGCCCACCATCAGCGGCTGGAGATCATCGGCACCTTGACCTCCAGCATTGCCCATGAATTCAACAACCTTCTGACCCCCATTATGGGTTACTCCATTCTGGTTCTGGAAAAACTGCCGCCGGACGCCGAAGAGACCTATGACAATGTGCTGGAAATTTACGAGGCCTCCAGAAAGGCAAAAACCATTATCTCCCGCCTCTCGGACCTCTCCCGCAAAAATACTCCCCTCACTTTCCAGTATATCTCGCCGGACGATCTGGTGGTCCGCGTTCTGGAGATCGCCGCACCGGCGAAACCTCCCAAGGTAGAGGTCAGCCACAAGCTTCAGTGCCGGCACCTCTGGGTACACGGCAACGAGATCCAACTGTCCCAGATGCTGCTCAACCTGGTTTTAAACACCTACCAGGCCATGGAGACAGACGGCGGAACCCTTACCATCACAACCGAACCTGAGGATGACTGGATCTGCCTCCATGTGGCCGACACAGGGCCTGGAATCGACCCTGCACTGCTGGAAACCATCTTTGAGCCCTTCTTTACCACCAAGGAGCGAGGCAAAGGAACCGGGCTGGGTCTGGCCATCGTACAGCAGGTGGTAAAGGAACACCACGGCACGGTCCGTGTCCACAGCGAATTGGGACAGGGAACCACATTCACCGTTCGACTGCCCATCCCCGCCCAGGAGGATGAACACTGCGACAACAGCATATCATAAGAAAGAGGATGGATGTTTTCCTGTTGGGAGGCATCCATCCTCTTTTCTTAACAAATATTAAGGGTACAGTAATTTCCCATTAATCAGAGATTGTTATAATTTTGACAAATTCATTCTTGTCACGAAGTGGAGCCGTCAGATGATTATAACGATTGCACGGAAATATGGCAGCGGCGGCCGGGAGATCGGCCAGAGACTGGCCAAACATCTGAATATTCCCTATTACAATGTGGACGCCCTGCCCCACACTCGAATCGAGGACTGGCAGGAAGAGATTCTCCGGCTGGCCGATGCCGGGCCTTGCGTCATGGTGGGCTTCTGTGCCGATCATGTGCTGGCCGGGCGGGAAGGCCTCATGCGTACCTTCATCCACTGTGACATGGAGCATCGCCTCCAGCGGATCATGGAAGAAAATCATCTCTCCAGAGAACAGGCCCAGCGCGAGGCCCTCTACCAGGACCGGGAGAGGGCCCGGCTGTACGGACTCTATACCGGCGAGAAATGGGCCAATCTGGACCGGTATGATCTGACTGTAAACAGCAGTCTGTTGGGAACAGTCGGCACTGTGGAATTGCTGGGTCAGTTTGTGGCGCTGAATGTCATGCGCAAGCGCAGAGGTCAGTGAAATGAGAGAAACATACAAAACAGTTCGATTGACTCTGTGCCGGGGCGATCTTCTGGCGGTGTGCCTGGTCCTTATGGCCGCGGCCGCTCTGATTGCCGGCTGGAGTATGGGCTCAGGCGGAAAGGCCGCTTCTGTCCAGATCTGGCAGGACGGCATTTGGAAGGGCGAGTATGACCTGATGCAGGATCAGGAGATCCAGATCAGCGGCAGCTATCAGAACACGGTCAAAATCCAAAATGGCCGGGCTGCCATCATTGATTCCAACTGTCCGGGCCAGGACTGCGTCAAAAGCGGTTGGCACGAAGATGCCAGACAGAGCATCGTTTGCCTGCCCAACCGCCTGGAGCTTCGTCTGGTGGGTACCGAAGGGGAACCCCAGGTGGACGGTGTAACCAGATAGGAGGCTGACATGGGAAAAACAAGATCTCTTGCGCTAAGCGCTATGCTGATTGCACTTGCATTGGGGTTATCCTATATGGAGCGCTTTCTTCCCCTACAGCTGCTGATCCCGCTGCCGGGGGTAAAGCTGGGGCTGGCCAATATTGTCACCCTATTTGCCCTGTACTTTTTGGGCGGCAAAAGCGCCGTTCAGATCCTTGTCATACGGTGCGCCCTTGGTGCCATGTTTGGCGGCGGCCTTACCGCCTTTTTCTTTTCCATCACCGGCGGGGTACTGGCCATGGCTACCATGGCTTTGACCCGCCGCCTCCCCTTCCTCTCCATCTATGGGGTGAGCATCTGCGGTGCGGCCGCCCACCAGACCGGTCAGGTCCTGATGGCGGTGCTCTTGCTGCGCTCTGTCTATGTGGCTGGATATCTTCCGGCGCTGCTGCTGATTTCCATTGTCACAGGTTTTTTGACCGGCGCAGTCTCCGCCGCCTGTTTCCGGGCCATGATCGCGGCACAGCTGCCCTTTGCATCAAACATGGAGGTTTCCTATGCTGGAGAATTTGATTGAAACTGCCCTGCCCACCATCATCGCAATTCTGGAGATCATGGGCATCTTCGTGGTGGTCGTCTCGGCCACCGGCGCATTTATCCGTTACCTGAAAGGGCTTGTCACCCACTCCGGATCAGACGTCAAATTTGCTCTGGCCAACGGGCTGGCCATCAGTCTGGAATTCAAAATGGCCGCCGAGATCTTGAAAACCGTCCTGGTGCACGAGCTCAATGAGCTGATGGTATTGGGGGCGGTCATCCTTTTGCGTGCGCTGTTATCATTTCTCATTCACTTTGAAATGAAGCAGATACATCACACCGAATCATAATTCAGGAGGTATCACACATGAAGAAACTGCTTGCACTGATCCTGTCCGGTACGCTGACTATGGGCGCACTGTCCGCCTGCGGCAGCACGGCAGTGGTGGCTGTCCCTCAGCCTGAGGAATCTGCGCCCGCCGTCACCGAACCGGTTCCGGAACACACTCAAGGTACATCGGATGCCGCGGTCAAAACCGGTCTCTATCTGGGCACCAGCTTGTCCAGCAGCAAAAATGCCGCGGACGGCGAGGATGGATACAGCCAGGCCAATATTGAACTGGTGGCGGTCACTGTGACCGACGAAGGGGTCATCGACTCCTGCGTGATCGACTCCATCCAGGCAAAAGCCACCTTTGACGCCACCGGAACCCTGACTGCCGACCTGACTGCCCAGGTTCCCTCCAAGAACGAGCTGGGCAGCAATTACGGTATGGGCCAGGTCAGCTCCATCGGCAAGGAGTGGAACGAACAGGTTCAGGCTCTGGCCGATTACGTAGAGGGCAAGACGGTGGAGGAGATCAAGGGCATCGCCGTGACCGAGGAGGGCAAGGCCGCCGATGCGGATCTGGCTGCTTCCGTCACCGTCTCCATCGCCGGCTATCTGGATGCCATCGAGCAGGCGGTTTCCAACGCCACTCATCTTGGCGCCATGCAGGGGGATCGTCTGGTTCTGACCACCTCCACCAACATTGCCAACAGCAAGAGCGCCACCGCTGAGGAGCCCGGCCAGGTCCAGACCTCCGCCACTGTGGCCGCCATTACCCTGAACGGCGACGTGATCACCAGCTGCTACATCGACGCTGTGCAGGCCAACGTGGACTTTGACGCTGCCGGCGTTATCACCACCGACCTGACCGCGGTACCGCCCACCAAAAATGAGCTGGGCGACAACTACGGCATGGGCCAGATCAGCCCCATCGGCAAGGAATGGAACGAGCAGGTGGCTGCCTTCTGCGCATATGTGACCGGCAAGACCCTGGACCAGGTGGCGGGGATCGCCGTGACCGAAAAGGGCGCTGCCGCCGACGCAGACCTGGCCGCCTCGGTCACCATTGCCATCGGGGAGTTCCAGGCCCTGATCGCAAAAGCCGCCGCCTGAGTTTTCTTCAGACGGCAGCTTGATACGCCTGTCATTTGGAAAGTAGAGGTTATATGAAGCGAACGGCCACTTTGATCCTCCTGCTGGTTCTGCTCTGCGGGTGCACAGCAGCCCCCGCAAAGTCTGACGACACTGGTCTGAACCGCTATGAGGCTACATTTCTGACCCTGTTTGACACCGTCACCACCATCGTGGGATATGCCGAAACCGAGGAGGCCTTTACCGACACGGCCCAGGTCTTCCATGATGAACTGCTGGAATATCATCAGCTCTACGACATCTACAATGAGTACGAAGGAATCAACAACATCAAGACCATCAACGATCACGGCTGGGAACACCCCATCAAGGTGGATCAGCGGATCATTGACCTGCTGTTGTTCAGCAAGGAGCTGTATACCCAGACGGAGGGCAGGGTCAATATCGCCATGGGCAGCGTACTTCGCCTGTGGCATGACGCCCGGGAAACCGGCATAGCCGACCCCAGTCGGGCGGCACTGCCGGACCAGGCTGCCCTGGAACAGGCCGCAGCCCACACGGATATCGACAGCATCCAGATTGACGTGGAAGAAAGTACCATTTTCCTGTCTGACCCGGAGGTCAAACTGGATGTTGGCGCCATTGCCAAAGGCTATGCGGTGGAGCAGGTCTGCCGGAACACCCCCTCCGGGCTGCTCATCAGCGTGGGTGGAAATGTCTGTCCCACCGGCCCAAAGCCGGAAAGCGGCCAGCCGTGGGTGGTAGGCATTCAGGACCCGGAAGATCCGGAGCAATATCTCCATACCATCTATGTGGAAGATGTCTCTGTGGTCACCAGCGGAGATTATCAGCGGTATTTTACCGTGGACGGCGTTCCATACCACCATATCATAGATCCTGACACCAACTATCCTGCCGGCTACTGGCGCTCGGTCACCATTCTGTGCCGGGATTCCGGTGTAGCAGACGCCCTCTCTACCGCCCTTTTTACCCTGCCCCAGGAGGAGGGACAGGCCCTGCTGGACGCCTTCCAGGCAGAAGCCATGTGGGTGCGTCAGGACGGAACCATCCTGTACAGCCCCGGATTTCAGGCGTATATCCGCATATAGCCAAAGCGCTCATATCATCGAGGTGGAAAGAATGAGAAAATTGTTTTGGGGTGGTATCCACCCAGAGGGACATAAAGCTCTCTCCCGGGGCGCGGCCCCCATTCCCGCACCCCTGCCGGCGCAGGTCGTCCTGCCCATGATCCAGCATATCGGCGCAGCCTGCACCCCCGTGGTCAAGGTGGGCGATCAGGTCAAAATGGGACAAAAGATCGGCGATGGCGAAGGAATCTGCGCCCCCATCCATGCCTCTGTCTCCGGTAAAGTGGTGGCTGTGGAGCCCCGTCCCCACCCCGGCGGCAGCGAAGCACTGTCCGTGGTGATCGAGAATGACTATACAGACACACCGGACGACACCTTAAAGCCCCATCTGACCCACCAGGATCTCTCTGGAGACGAGATCCTCCGCATCATCCGGGATGCAGGTATCGTGGGTATGGGCGGCGCCGCATTCCCCACAGACGTGAAGGCCTTCTCCGCACTGGGCCAGGTGGACTATGTCATCATCAACGCCTGTGAGTGCGAGCCGTATATTACGGCGGACGATACCCTCATCTGTACTTATCCGGAGCAGGTGATCCGGGGAACGGAGACCCTGATCCATACCCTCGCACCCAAGCATACGGTGATTGCCATTGAGGACAACAAGCAGGAGGCCATCCGCATCCTGAGGGACGCCCTGCCCAAGGACTCATCCATCGAATTGCGGGTACTGCCCACCCGCTACCCCCAGGGCGCGGAGAAGCAGCTGATCCAGGCCGTGACCAACCGACAGGTCCCTCCGGGCAAGCTGCCCGCCGCCGTGGGCTGCGCCGTGTTCAACGCAGCCACCGCTGCCGCCGTCTATCAGGCGGTATACGAGGGAAAGCCGGTCACCCGCCGCATTGTGACGGTCACCGGCGACGGAGCTGCGGCGCCCAAGAATATGATTTTCCGCATTGGTACCACCTTCGGGCAGGCCATTGACGCTGCTGGCGGCATGGCGGAGGACACCCAGAAAGTGCTGTCCGGCGGCCCCATGATGGGCCTTGCCCAAAAGGACCTGGCCGTACCGGTGTTAAAGGGCACCAACGCCATTCTGTGCCTGAAAGCCACAGTTCCCCAGTCCAAAACCCAGACCTGTATCCGCTGCGCCAAGTGCGTGTCCGTCTGCCCCATGCACCTGCAGCCTCTGTACCTGTACCGCTTTGAACAGGCCGGGAACTGGAAGGAACTTGAGAAACTGCATTTGACGGACTGTATCGAGTGCGGAAGCTGCAGCTACACCTGCCCGGCACAGCTCCCGCTGGTGGAGCGGTTCCGTGCGGGCAAACAGCAGCTGAAGGAGGCAAAGAAAGCATGAAACTGCTTGTAACATCCTCTCCGCACATTCACAGCGGGTTCCGCACCAGCCGTCTGATGGGATCGGTGCTGATCGCGCTGATTCCCGCCCTTGCGGCCGGTGTGTGGTTCTTTGGTATCAGAGCCCTGGTCCTGACCGCGGTCACCGTGCTGGCCTGCCTGCTCTCTGAGTGGCTCTACCGCATGGTCACCCGGCAGAGCAACACCCTGCCGGACCTGTCCGCAGCGGTGACCGGCGTTCTGCTGGCTATGACCCTCCCCGCCTCCGCCCCCTACTGGCTGGCGGCTGTGGGCGGTGTCTTTGCCATTGTGGTGGTCAAGGGGCTGATCGGCGGTCTGGGACAGAACATCTTTAACCCTGCCCTGGCTGCCCGGGCTTTCCTGGTCCTGTTCTGGCCCAGCTGGATGGTCCGCTATGCGGCGCCTGGTACCTCCCTGGACCCGCTGTCGGTCTCAGTGGACATCGTATCCTCCGCCACCCCTCTGCACCATATGCAGATGCCTGCGCTGCCTACGGAGTCCCTGCTGGATGTATTTCTGGGGAATATGGGCGGCTGTATCGGCGAGGTGTCCGCCCTGGCCCTGCTGCTGGGCGGCGGATACCTGCTGCTGCGCAAGGTGATCTCCTGGCGCATTCCGGTGGCCTACCTGGGCTCTGTGGCACTGCTTACCCTGATCTTCTCCAAAGGCCAGGACCCCGTCCTGTGGATGCTCTACAGCCTGATGGGCGGCGGCGTGCTGCTGGGCGCCTTCTTTATGGCCACCGACTATGCCACCTCCCCTGTTACCCCCATGGGCCAGTTGATCTACGGCGTGGGATGCGGCGTACTGACCGTCTGCTTCCGCTACTACGGACTTTTCCCGGAAGGGGTCACCTATGCCATCCTGCTGATGAACGCCTGTGCCTGGAGCCTGGACCGGCTCACACCCCCCAAGCGCTTTGGTACTGTGAAAGGAGGCGGCGTACAGTGAACGTAAAACAGTTGATCCAGCCTGTGGCTGCCCTTCTTATCGCCGCCCTGGTTTTGTTCCTGGGCACCACCGTGCTCTCCCCCATTGCTCAGGAAAACAAGGAACAGGAGCTGCAGTCCATCCTCTCCAGCCTTCTGCCCGGCGCAGAATCCTTTGTCCAGGAGGAGTACACCGGCGAGGACGATGCTATCTCCGCGGTCTACAAGGCAGATAACGGCTATGTGATCGAAACGGTCACCGCCGGATATGCCGGCGATATCACCATGCTGGTAGGCGTCAATCTGGACGGCACCATTGCCAGTCTGGTGGTGCGGGATATGCAGGAGACCTACGGGCTTGGCATGGAGGCCCTCTCCGATGTATCCTTCCTGTCTCAGTTCCTCTGGAATGGCACCACCTTTACCGTAGGCGAAAATGTGGACGCCCTCACCGGCGCCACCGTTACCTCCAAGGCGGTGGCCAAGGCTGTTACCTCAGCCAGTGCCTTTGTAACCGGCGCGGATATTGGCTCCAGCGCCACCGAATGGGGAGGTTGATGTGATGAAAAATACCTATCGTCTGAATACCTTCCTGGCTGTGGTTGCGGGCCTGGTATTTCTGGGCTATCTGGCAGAGCACGCCTTTGCTCCCGCCGCCATCCTGCCGCCGCTGGACCTGATGCTGGTCAGCGGGATCTCCCTGGTGGCCCTGATTCTCGAGCATTATTCCGGGAAGCCGGTGGAGGGGCGCTGCTGGCCTGTGACAGCGCTGCTCAGCGCGCTGACCTTCGTTCTGCTGCCTCTGGCGGCAGGTCTCATGTCCGGTCAGGAGCTGCTCCGGTTTGCCCTGGTGAGCTGGGCTGCGTTTATGGTGCTGACCTTCCTGTTTACCGCCATCTGTCAGCGTCTGGCCTCCAGTCCGGCAAGCAAGATCGCACCCCTGCTCTCTGCCGGGGTCCTGTTCCTGGCGGTTCAGGGCTGCAGCAGCCTTTTCCTGTGATCGATCTCTTTCGTATCCCAGGAACGGAATAAGATAAAACAGGAACAACAAGAGGCGGGAACATCTGAAGCGATGTTCCCGCCTTAATCATATCATTTATCAGTTTTTGTCCCATGTTCTTGCACATAGTTCACAAGCTGATCCAACATAGAACGATCCGTTGCATGATAAACTAAAAATCCATTATTCTCTCCCAAACTAACAACTACTTTTCCATCGTCGTAAACCGTCAAAAAACACGTTTCCTTTTCTGTGCTCCCCCATACAAGGAAAATGTTTGCATTCATAGAACTGCCATTTGAACTGACAGATGTGATTGCCCAGGGGAATAAATTTTGAAAGTTCTGCTGGTATCCAGATTGATTTAATATATCGATGATTGCGATAAAATCCTTGCTGCCGCCTGTTAGCGCTTGCAATTCATAGTTATCAATAAATGGCGTTCCATCCTTGCTAACTCCACTGATATTTGCAGTACAGGCAAGACTAATAATTGCACTTTCATCAACAGAAATGATATCCGCTAAAGAATGCGGCCGCAAACGCCACACACCAGCACAAAGGACAATTAAGGCCAGCAAAGCAATCAGGATCTTTTTCATGTGCTTTCTCATGTTAGTTCCCCCTCTAAGTTATAAACATATCCGTTTCATTAAGAATAACACATATGTGATAAAATAGAAAGCGATAGGGAATATTCCCTATCGCTTCTCCAAAACATATTTTCAACAAAAATGATAAATCCGAATTACATTACCCACTTGGATAATGTAATTCGGATTACCATTAGATGGTCCGAGTGACTGGATTCGAACCAGCGGCCTCTTGAACCCCATTCAAGCGCGATACCAAACTTCGCCACACCCGGAGATCGCCGCCGTGTTTCAGACGGCTTGATTATATTACCACACCTCTTAGAGGAATGCAAGTACTTTTTTCGATTTTTTGAAATTTTTTTAGGAGGCCTTAAACCCAGCTATCCTCCAGCTCGTGCTTCCGCTCCCGGGTCATCAGATCCACGATCACCTGGCGGGGGTCCTTACCTTCGTAGAGCACCTGATAGGCCGCCTCAGTGATGGGCATCTCCACACCCACCTTCCGGGCCAGGGTACGGGCATTGGCGGCGGCATAGTAGCCCTCCACCACAGCACCGATCTCCTTGACCGCCTGCTGCGTGGGAGTGCCCTTACCAATCAGAATACCGCAGCGGCGGTTACGGGAGTGCATGGAGGTACAGGTAACAATCAGGTCACCCACACCGGACAGGCCGGCAAAGGTCTCCCGGCGGCCGCCCATGGCCACGCCCAGCCGGGCGATCTCGGTAAGGCCCCGGGTCATCAGGGCCGCCTTGGTGTTGTCACCGTAGCCCATACCGTCGCTGATACCGGCACACAGAGCGATGACATTCTTCAGCGCTGCGCCCAGCTCCACGCCTACCACGTCGTCGGAGGCATACACACGGAAGCGCTCATTCATAAAGAGGTCCTGGACCTGCTCCGCGGCGGAGCGATCCTTGGAGGCGGACACCACCACGGTGGGGATATGCCGTCCCACCTCCTCCGCATGGGAGGGACCGGAGAGGGCTACGATGGGATGGGCATCGCCCACCTCCTGCTCAATGGCGTCGGTGAGGGTGAGAGAGGTATCCTTCTCAATGCCCTTGGACACCGATACCAACACCGCACCAGGCTCCAGCAGAGACGCCGCGGCCTTAGCCGTAGTACGTACGGCAAAGGACGGGGTGGCCAGCACCACCGCGCCGCAGCCCTTCACACAGACCAGATCAGAGGTCAGCTTCAGCTCCTTGGGCAGAGCTACACCCTTCAGCATGGGGTTCTCTCCCGTCTGACGCAGTACGGCGGACTCCTCCTCCGTATAGGACCACAAGGTCACATCATGACCATTTTCCAGCAACACCAGCGCCAGGGCCGTGCCCCAGCCGCCGCTTCCCAGTACCGCGATCTTCACTTCGAAGTACCCCCGTTCAATTTATGATGCAGGCTGAATTTGGACTCGGTGCCCTTCAGAATACGCACCAGATTACCCCGGTGCTTCCACACCACAAGTCCACCGATCAAAATGGCGATCACCAGAATCACCAGATTTTGATAGACAAACCAACTGGCAAAGGGGAAAGAGGCCCCCGCCCAGATGGAACCCAGAGAGACCCACTTGGTAATGGCGGCCAGGATAATAAACCCGCCCCACACCACCAGCGCGATACGCCAGTCCATCATAATGGCGATGGTACCGCCGGACAGAATCCCCTTGCCGCCCTTGAAACCAAACATACAGGGGAACATATGGCCCAGCAGGCAGAAGGTACCGGCCCAGTATTTACCCAGCACCGGCCAGATGGCCTGCCAGTCCTGGGGCGGAGTAACCATACTGAAAAGCCACTGACCCAGCAGGATGGCGATTACCGCCTTCAGCACGTCGGTCAGGATGACTACCAGGGTCAGGGGACCGCCGAAGGTACGGTAGAAGTTGGTCAGGCCCGCATTGCCGCTGCCATGCTTGCGCACGTCGTTGCGCAGGATATACTTGGAGACAATGACCGCCCCATTGAAACAGCCGAAGAAGTAGGCAATGACCGCCACTGCAGCCACCACCAAAAGGATCATTTCCATCGAAGCTGCCGGCATGGACTTACCCCTCCTTGTCGCTCTTCTGCCGGATGGTGAGCCGCACCGGCGTACCCTCCAGGCCGAAGGTAGAGCGGATCTGATTTTCCAGATAGCGCTGGTAAGAGAAGTGGAACAGCTTGGCGTCGTTGCAGAAGCAGACGAAATGAGGGGGCTTGATGCCGATCTGGGTCATATAGTAGATCTTCAGTCGACGGCCCTTGTCCGTGGGGGGCTGCACCCGAGCGGTGGCGTCAGCCAGCACCGAGTTGAGCATACCGGTGGTGATGCGCAGGGAGGCCTGGTCATTGACATAGTTGATGAGGTCAAAGAGCCGGTCCACCCGCTGACCCGTCAGGGCGGAGATAAAGACGATGGGGGCGTAGGTCATATAGGACAGGTCCCGGCGCACATCCTGGCGCATCCGGTCCATGGTCTTGTCGTCCTTCTCGATGGAGTCCCACTTGTTGACCACGATGATACAGGCCTTGCCCGCCTCATGGGCCAGACCGGCCACCTTGGTATCCTGTTCAGTCACACCCTCGTTGGCGTCGATCAGGATGAGGCACACGTCGGCCCGCTCGATGGCCATGGTGGCCCGGAGCACGGAGAACTTTTCGATGGGATCGTCCACCTTGGACTTCTTCCGCATTCCGGCGGTGTCGATGAGCAGGTACTTGCCCTTCTGGTTCTCAAAGTAGCTGTCCACCGCGTCCCGGGTGGTGCCTGCCATGTCGCTGACGATGACCCGCTTCTCCCCCAAAATCCGGTTGACCAGGGAGGACTTGCCCACGTTGGGCTTGCCGATGATGGCTACCTTGATGACGTCGTCGTCCTCTTCCTCCTCGTCCTCCGGGGGGAAGTATTTGAAGCACTCGTCCAGCAGGTCGCCGGTACCGTGGCCGTGAACGGCGGACACGGCGATGGGATCGCCCAGGCCCAGGTTGTAGAATTCGTAGATGTCCGGATTGGTGTGGCCCACCTGGTCCATCTTGTTTACCGCCAGCACCACCGGCTTGCCGGAGCGCAGCAGCATATTGGCCACTTCCTGGTCAGAGGCGGTGAGGCCGGTCTTGACGTCGCACAGGAAGATGATAACGGTGGCGTTCTGGATGGCGATCTCCGCCTGCTGGCGCATGAAAGCCAGGATCTCGCTGTCAGTGCCCGGCTCGATACCGCCGGTATCCACCAGGTCAAACTTCCGGTTGAGCCACTCGGCCTCGGCATACAGCCGGTCCCGGGTGACGCCGGGGGTGTCCTCCACAATGGACAGCCGCTGGCCCACCAGCTTATTAAAGAGCATGGACTTGCCCACGTTGGGCCGTCCCACGATAGCAATTAAAGGTTTCATTGGATCATCCTTTCATTGGGCCCCCAGCCGAAGCCCAGCGCAGCGGGTTCGGCTGGGAGAGGAGGAGCAAGGGAATGAAGTAAGGGATGCCCACCAGGGCGTCACGAACGGAATGGACTTTGCTACGACGACGGGTTATATCGATAATACTCCGCCTCCGGTGGGAGAACGGGGCATTGGGCTGTTACTTCCCGGCCCAGGATGGCATCCGCCAAGTCAAAGCCGCTGTCGGCAGGCACCGGAACCACAGTCACGCCCAGAGCCTGCTCCACCTGCTCCACGGTCACGTCGTCCAGAAATACCTGCTCTCCTGCCCGGAGCATATTATCCGGGATGAGCAGCCGCTTGCCCAAATCCTTGCCGTTGAGCTGCTCGATCAGGTCGGTTCCGGTGATCAGGCCGGAGACCGTGATGGTCTCCCCAAAGAAACGATTGATAATAGGATAGACCGTTCCTTTTATATTACCACACTGATTCCGGGCGTTGTCAACAATTTCCTGCACAAAGGGGGCGGCGGACAGGCCGGTGGCAATGGAAAAGGGCTCCGTCTCTTCCGGCTCTTCCTCCTCTAGGGCCATGGAGGCCTGATGGAGGAGCAGCCGCAGCATTCCCACACCGTTTTCCAGCTGGTCCATATCCTCATAATAAGCCTTCCCCGGCAGCGCCCGTCCGGCAATGAGGTAAAACTCATCGGAGCACCACACCAGATTGGTACCCTTTTTCTCCATAAAGCGGGCAGCAAAATCCTCCACCTGGTCGATCAGCGCAGCAGCCTGTTCCTTGGTATAGGGCTCGATGCTACACAGTCCCTCCCGGAACTTGGTCACACCTACCGGCACCACCGCCACGCTGGTCACCGCAGGATAGAGCTGGCCCAGGTCCTCCATGGTACGGGCCAGAGCGGGACCGTCATTGATGCCAGGGCAGGCCACCACCTGGCAGTTCATCTCGATCCCTGCCTGGGCAAACCGAGACATGATGTCCAGGCACTCCCCCGCCCGGGGATTTTTCAGCATGGCGGTGCGCAGCTCGGGATCGGTGGCGTGGACCGAGATATTGATGGGGCTGATCCGCAAATCGATGATCCGCTGAATTTCCCGCTTGGACAGGTTGGTGAGGGTCATATAGTTGCCCATCAAAAAGGACAGTCTGGCATCGTCATCCTTAAAATAAAGGGTATCCCGCATTCCGGGGGGCATCTGATCCACAAAGCAGAAGATGCACTTATTGGCGCAGGAACGGGCCCGGTCCATGAGGTAGGTCTCAAAATTCAGCCCCAAATCCTCTCCCTCCGCCTTGCGGATGCGGAGCGTACGGCTGCCTCCCTCCGGCTCTGTCAGGGTCAGCTCCAGCTTGGGGTCGTAGGCGTAGAACTTATAGTCCAGCACATCCACAATGGGATGGCCGTTGATGTGGGTCAGGGTTTCCCCCGGGCGCACCCCCGCCTTTCGGGCCGGACTGTGGGGGTCCACCGATGCAATTTTTGTCAGGCTCATGGGCACGCTCCTTCCCGGGATCCTATGGTATATAGGGCATTTCACTTCATTTTACCCGATTTCCGGGCAAAAAGAAAGAGGGGCTTGTCTCCCCTCGTTCTTTTTCGGCTATTTACTTCGCCTCAGCGGTTTCCACCTTGCCCAGCTCATGGCCATTGTAGCTCATGCAGCTCTTGCACATCCGGTGGGGCAGACGGAACGCACCGCACTTGGGGCAGGTGGTGACGCCGGGAGTCTCCAGCTTCCACACGGAGCTGCGGCGCTTATTCCGGCGCTGCTTGGACACTTTACTCTTAGGGACTGCCATCTATGACACCTCCTTAGGTTCATGCCCTGGCCGGGCAAATCTTACTCATCTTTATCCAACAGCTGCGCAAGTGCAGCCAAACGTGGATCGATCTCTTTTCTGCATCCGCAGGGGCCCTCGTTCAGGTTGGCGCCGCAAGTGGCACACAGGCCTTTGCAGTCCTCCGAGCAGACGTGCTTGGAATCCATAGACAGCACCAAAGCCGTGGTGAACACCTCGTCCAGATCCACGGCGCCGTCTTCCAGAAGCACGATCTCGTCGTTCTCCTCATCCTCCAGGGTCTCTGCCAGCAGAGTGCTGACGGGCAGACGCAACTCCTGACGGAAGGGCTTCAGGCAGCGGTCACACACCAGTTCCAGGGTGGTGTCCGCGCTTCCTTCCAGCATAAGCGCACCCGCCATATTGCGTACCGTCCCATGGATCACGATGGGATGGGCAAAGGGCCGCTCCCCATAGAAATCCAAGTCGGACAGATCCAGCTGGAATGCAAAGGGCAGGGACGCGCCCGGTACATGAAGTATCTCCTTCAGATTGAAGCGCATAATACCCTCCTCATAACGGTACGCGGAATATTATAGCGAAAATACTTCCGGTTGTCAAATCTTTTTTTCAACTTTTTTCTACCACTTTTTTCAGGCCAAATCCCCGCCCCACTTGCGCTGGGGCAGCCTGTTCAGTATAATAGGGACTGCTTAAAAGATACGTCTCTGACGTACTGGAGGTCACTATGAGGGAATTTACCATTGGAAAAAATGACGCCGGGCAGCGGCTGGACCGGTGGCTGGGCAAGACCTTGCCTCTCCTCCCCGCTCCCCTGGCTCAGAAATACATCCGCCTCAAGCGAGTGAAGGTCAACGGCAAGGGCTCCGCCCGGGATGTGCGGCTCCAGGTGGGGGACCTGCTGCAATTATACATCAACGATGAGTTCTTTGACCAGCCCCGGGAAGATAATGCTTTCCTGGCGGTGTTCAAGCCCAAGCTGGACATCGTATATGAGGATGAGAACCTGATGCTCCTCAACAAGCGGCCCGGCCTGCTGTGCCACGCCGACGAGCACGAGAAGGTCAACACCCTCATTACCCACATCCAGGCCTACCTTTATCAAAAGAAGGAGTGGAATCCCCGGGACGAGCACTCCTTCACCCCCGCCCTGTGCAACCGCATCGACCGGAACACCGGCGGCATCGTTATGGCGGCCAAGAACGCCGAGACCCTGCGGATCCTCAACCAGAAGATCAAGGATCGGGAGATCGCCAAGTTCTACCTGGCCATCATCCACGGGCGCATGGCCCCGCCTCAGGGCAAGCTGGAGGGCTTTTTGCTGAAGGATGAGAGCCGCGCCCAGGTGAAGGTGTTCCACAAACCGGTGCCCGGCGGCAAGAGCGCCGCTACCTTATATAAGACCTTAAAGGTCAACCGGGGGCTGTCCCTGGTGGAGTGCGAGCTTTTGACCGGACGCACCCACCAGATCCGGGCCCAGTTTGCCGCCGCCGGTCACCCTCTGCTGGGGGATGGCAAGTACGGCCGGGAGCGGGACAACAAGCAGTACGGCCGCTCCTTCCAGGCCCTGTACTCCTACAAGCTGGAGTTTACCTTCCCCACCGACGCGGGACTTCTGGAGTATTTAAGAGGTAAGGTGTTCACGGTGGAAAACGTGGACTTTGTGGCGGAATATTTTGGGGAATAAGAATAGAAAATCGTCTGCGGCGCCCGGTCAGGGCGCCGCAGACTGTTTGTTTCCATCTCTCTACTCGTACAACCAGCCTTCCAGGGCCGTCAAAAACGCCTCGCCGCCCTCCACATGGAACGCCTTTCCGTCGGCCCGGATAAGGGCCTGCTGCGGATCGTCCAATGGGATCTGAAGCTCCAGAAGGTACGACGTCCCATAGATCTCTATCCAGAAGCAGCTATAATATTCCGCCGCGTCCCACAGATCGTCTGACAGCCTGGGCCTGGAAAAATCCAACCGTTCCACCTCGGCCAGTACCGCCGCGCGGTCCTGCGGATCGTCAATGGTCCTCCGCTCCCGTTTTCCGTCCTCATCGCTCACATAAAACTGCATTCCGCAGCCGTCGGCCGTCGGCAGCTGCTCCAGCAAGACCCGGAATGCCCGGGCGTGGCTCCCCCACCATACGCCGGTCAGGATGAGTATTCCGCACATCACACTGGCAAAACAGGCAATAAGCCGTTTTTTATCATGATAGCATTCTTTCACAGTTACCATCCCCCGGATCTTTGCCGCTCCAGCCACATAAGAAAGCTTTTTTCAGCTTCTATTATACCTGTTTGTCCCAGGCCGTTCAATCTGTTTTAACAGCAAAAGGGCTGCCTATGTCCCTTTTATTCACCTCATATGATAATCCTCTGATAACTTTGTTGCCACCACACTTGGCATCAAAGTTAGCGGCCGTAAAATCCCTGAAAAAAAAGCGGTTTTATTATTGACATTTTTCGCAATTCCATATATATTTGTTTCGTCATAAGGGCGTACCCAACCGCCGGTTTGGGTACGCCCTTTACTACCGTTTAGAAATGGGGGAGGATAAATGTCCAAGGAACTGATCCGCCTGTCGGATTGCTTCATGAAATTTGACGACGACGTCATTTTGGACCACATCAACCTTTATATCAATGACAAGGAGTTCCTCACGCTGCTCGGTCCCTCCGGGTGCGGCAAAACCACGACGCTTCGTATCATTGGCGGCTTTCAGAAGCCTACCTCCGGCGACGTGTATTTTGACGGCGTGAGGATTAATGACGTTCCCCCTCACAAGCGGAAGGTCAACACCGTCTTTCAGAAATACGCCCTGTTCACCCACATGAACATCTTTGAAAACGTGGCCTTCGGCCTGCGGGTCAACAAAGTGCCCGATCCCAAGGACCCCAAAAAGATGATCAAGGTCCCGGAGTCCGAGATCAAGGAGCGGGTGGAGGAGGCTCTGGCCCTGGTCAACCTGGCCGGCTACGGCAAGCGGTCGGTGAACTCTCTCTCCGGCGGCCAGCAGCAGCGTGTCGCCATCGCCCGGGCCATCGTCAACCGCCCCCAGGTTCTACTGCTGGACGAACCTCTGGGCGCCCTGGACCTGAAGCTGCGTAAGGATATGCAGATCGAGCTCAAGCGCATCCAGCAGCAGGTGGGCATTACCTTTATCTACGTCACCCACGATCAGGAAGAGGCCCTCACCATGTCGGACACCATCGTGGTGATGAACGAGGGCAAGATCCAACAGATCGGCACCCCCGAGGACATCTATAACGAGCCCAAGAACGCCTTTGTGGCCGACTTCATCGGTGAGTCCAACATCATCGACGGCATCATGCACGAGGACTATGTGGTTGGAATGTACGGCCGGAAGTTCAAATGCCTGGACAAGGGCTTTGCCCCCGGCGAGGCGGTGGACGTGGTCATCCGCCCCGAGGACATCGACATCGTGCCCGAGGCCGAGGGCCAGCTCACCGGCACTGTCACCGAGGTCACCTTCAAAGGCATCCACTACGACATCATCGTGGATTTCCGGGGCTTCAAGTGGCTCATCCAGACCACCGACTACTCCCCCGTGGGGGCAAAGATTGGGGTGAAGATTGACCCCGACGGCTTCCATATCATGAAGAAGAGCCAATACTCCGGCACCTTCGGCGACTACAGCTCCTACTCCTCCGAGTATGACGAGCTCAACGAGGACCGGCTGGAGGAGGACAGCGACGATGAAGAATAAGTGGCTGGCCGCGCCCTATGTGGTTTGGATGGCCATCTTCGTGGTGGCCCCCCTCATTCTGGTGGTGGTGTTTGCCTTTACCGGTCAGGACGGCAGCATTACCCTGGACAACTTCAGCAACATGGGGACCTACGTCCCCGCCTTCCGCAACTCCTTTGTCCTGGCCTTTGTGGCTACCGCCATCTGCATCCTCATCGGCTACCCCCTGGCCTACTTTTTGTCCCGGGAAAAGCTGATGGTACGCAAGGTAGCCATGATGCTCATCATGCTGCCCATGTGGATGAACTTCCTGCTGCGGACCTACGCCTGGATGTCCATCCTGGACGACAACGGCCTCATCAATCAGTTCCTGTCCGCCATCGGCTTTTTCGATCTGTGGAACACCATCTTCGGCACCAATCTGACCTGTTTCCACATGATCAATACCCAGGGCGCCATTGTGCTGGGCATGGTGTACAACTTCCTGCCCTTTATGGTGCTGCCCATCTTCTCGGTCATCGACAAGATCGACCCCAAGGTCATCGAAGCCGCCCAGGACCTGGGAGCCAGCAGTTCCATGGTGTTCCGGAAGGTCATCTTCCCCCTGTCTCTCCCCGGCGTGCTGTCCGGAGTAACCATGGTGTTCATTCCCTCGGTGTCCACCTTCGCCCTGTCCCGCCTGCTGGGCGGCGGCAAGACCCTGCTGCTGGGCGACCTGATCGAAATGCAGTTTTTGGGCAACGCCTACAACCCCCACCTGGGCTCCGCCATCGCCCTGGTGATGATGGTGATCGTACTGATCCTGATGGCCATTATGAATCGCTTTGGCGAAGGTGAAGAGGGGGTGGCTGTGCTGTGAGAAAGCATCGCATTCCCTCCCGGGTGTTTACCCTGCTGGTGTACGTTTTCCTGTACGCCCCCATCATCCTGCTCATCATCTTTTCCTTCAACGCCACCAAGAGCAACCGGGTTTGGGGCGGCTTCTCCCTGGACTGGTATGTAGAGCTGTTCCATAACACCCGCCTGCTGGGAGCCTTGCGGACCACCATTATCCTATCGGTGCTGGCCGCCTTTATCGCCACCATTCTGGGCACCGCAGCCGCCATCGGTTTCTACAGTATGCGCCGCCGCTCCCGCAGTGTGTGTATGTCCATCAACAACATTCCCCTGACCAACGCGGACATCATCACCGGCGTGTCCATGATGCTGCTCTTCGTGTTCGCCATCGGTGTGTTTAACGACAGCTTCCTCAGCCAGTGGCTGGGTGTCCGCTGGCGCACCGGCTTCGGCACCCTGCTTCTGGCCCACATCACCTTCAACGCACCCTATGTGATCTTGTCGGTGATGCCCCGGCTGCGGCAGCTGGACCCCAACGTATATGAGGCGGCTCAGGATCTGGGGGCCTCCGGATGGTACGCCTTCCGCAAAGTCATCCTGCCTGAGATCATGCCCGGCGTGCTCAACGGCCTGATCATCGCCTTCACCATGTCCATCGACGACTTTGTGATCAGCTACTTCACCAAGGGCTCCGGCGTCACCACTCTGGCGGTGGAGATCTATACCGCGGTGAAAAAGCCGGTGACGCCCGAGATCAACGCCCTGTCCACCCTCATGTTTATCTGTGTGTTTGCATTGCTGTTGACCGTCAACATCCGGCAGGTGCGCCAGGAGAACGCTGCCGCCCGCCGGAAGGCCAAACTCAACCCGGGCCGGTAAGCCCGCCCTCTGGTAACACGCCCTCCGGGCTGTTATAATCATCATTTCCGAAAGGGGATAAAGAAAGAAATTGAAAAAGTCTCTCGCACTTCTGACCGCCTCCGCACTCTCCCTCAGTCTGGCACTGACCGGCTGCGGCGGCACCAACTCCGGTGATGCCAACGAACCTGGCGCCGCCGACAAGGGCGTCGTCAACGTCTACAACTGGGGCGTCTATATTGACGAGTCCGTGCTGGAGGACTTCACCGCCGAGACCGGTATTGAGGTCGTGTACGACACCTTCGAGAGCAACGAGTCCATGTACGGTATGCTCAAAAACGACGGTGCCAGCTACGACGTGGTCATCCCTTCCGACTATATGATCTCCCGTATGATCGAAGAGGATATGCTGGAGCCTTTGAACTTCGACAACATTCCCAACTTTGAGGACATCGATCCCGCCCTCAAGAACCCGGACTACGACCCGGAGAACCTGTACAGCGTGCCCTATATGTGGGGCCTTCTGGGCATCATCTACAACACCACCATGGTGGAGGAGACTCCCACCAGCTGGGGCACCATGTTCGATGAGAGCTACGCCGGCCAGATCCTCATGTTCAACAACTCCCGGGACGCCATCGGCGTGGCCCTGAAGTACCTGGGCTACTCCTACAACACCACCGACGAGGCTCAGATCAAGGAGGCCGTGGACCTGCTCATCCAGCAGAAGCCCCTGGTCCAGTCCTACGTCATGGACGAGATCTTTGAGAAGATGCAGGGCGGCTCCGCCGCCATCGGCGCTTACTACTACGGCGACTTCCTGACCATGCAGGAGATCAACCCCGATCTGGCCTTCTGCCTGCCTGAGGAGGGCACCAACCTGTATGTGGACGCCATGTGCATCCCCAAGAACGCCGAGAACAAGGAGAACGCCGAGATCTTCATCAACTATATGTGCTCCACCGCCGCCGGTCTGAAGAACTGTGAGGAGATCTGGTACTCCTCCCCCCTGCTCTCCGTCCGGGAGGAGCTGGACCCCGAGGTTTCCGGCGATCCCTATGCCTATCCCGACCAGAGCATTCTGGACCAGTGCGAGAGCTTCAAGAACCTGCCCGCCGAGACCCTGGCCCTCTACGACTCTGAGTGGACCCGTCTCATGCTGGCCTCCAACTAAATCCCATCTCCGGAAAGCCGCACAGCAATGTGCGGCTTTCCGCTTGCCTTATGCTGGGGATTGATGTAAAATAGTACACGTACGAACTGATTTCAGAAAAAAGGAGTCGCTCTTATGTCCATTACTGTAGGTATGAAGGGCCGGGCCGAAATTGTGGTCACCCCTGAAAATACAGCCGCCGCCGTGGGCAGCGGTCTGGTTCCCGTGTTTGCCACCCCCTGCATGATCGCCCTGATGGAGAATGCTGCCGTCAATGCGGTGCAGGCCCAGCTGGAAGAGGGGCAGGGTACCGTAGGCACCCTGCTCAACGTCAGCCATGACGCCGCCACCCCTGTGGGTATGAAGGTGTGGGCCGAGGCGGAGGTCACCGCTGTGGAGGGCCGCAAGCTCACCTATACCGTGGCCGCCTTTGACGAGGCCGGTCCCATCGGCAAGGGAGAGCATCAGCGCTTCATCATTCAGGCTGACCGGTTCCTGGCCAAGGCTGAGGCCAAGAAAGAAGGGAAGTAAAATGTCCATTGAAGTGTGCCGCACTTATCTGCGCCAGCGGGGCTACGAGGACCGTATCCGGGAGTTTGACGTATCCAGCGCCACTGTGGAGCTGGCTGCCCAGGCCGTAGGCTGCGAGCCCGCCCGCATTGCCAAGACCCTTTCCTTTGTTCATGAGGCCGGTGCCGTACTCATCGTCTGCGCCGGTGACGCCAAGATCGACAACGCCAAATTCAAGGCCCAGTTCCACCACAAGGCCACCATGCTGACTCCGGAGCAGGTGGAAGCCTTTACCGGCCATCAGATCGGCGGCGTGTGTCCCTTTGGCATCACCCACCCCAACACCGTCACCTATCTGGACATCTCCCTTCAGCGCTTTGACACCATCTACCCCGCCGCCGGCAATGCAGCCTCCGCCGTCAGGCTCAACTGTGACGAGCTGGCCCAGCTGTCCAACAGCGCCGGCTGGATCGATGTATGCAAGGGCTGGCAGGCCCCAAGCCTGTAACACTGGAGAAAGGTGGTCTTATTATGAAAGAACGTCTGAAAAATATGACGGTCAGCTTTGTCTTTCTCTCCATTCTCTATCTGATCCTGGGCATTGTACTCATCCTGTGGCCCACCATTGTCATGGATATCATCTGCTATGCCTTCGGCGCCATTCTGCTGCTCTACGGTATCTTTGCCATTGTGGGCTTCTACCGCAGCGAGGACCGGAAGGGAAGCGCTTTCCTGGGACTGTTCCTGGGCATCGTGGCTGCCGCCATCGGTGCTGTCATGGTCATCTATCCCCCGCTGATTCAGGGCGTTATTCCTGTGATCCTGGGCCTGTATATCGCCATTGACGCTCTGCTCAGCGTCAAGCGCACCCTGGAGCTGCAGCGGATGGATTACTCCCATTGGAACATCAACCTGATCCTCTCTCTGGTTTCCGCCGGCTTGGGCATCTTTGTGGTGTTCCACCCCCTGCTGGCTGAGGCCGCCCTCTTCCGGGTCATCGGCATCGTACTGCTGTATGCCGGCGTGTCCGATCTGTGGACCATCTTCCAGCTGTCCCAGTGGACCAAGGAGTACCGCAAGACCCATCCCGTGGATGTGGACCCCATCGATCTGTAAAAAAAAGATCGGGCGCAATGCGCCCGATCTTTTTTTACAGCAGAATCAGAGAAAAGAGCACGGTCACAAGGCCGCATACCCCGATGGCCAGACCACTCATGGCACCTTCGGTCTCGCCCAGCTCCAGAGCCTTGGAAGTACCCACCGCATGGGAGCAGGCCCCGATGGCCAGACCCGCGGCAATTGGGTCCTTCACCCGGAACAGGCGGATCAGCAGGGGGGCCAGGATGCTGCCCAGGATACCGGTGAGGATCACCGCCACCACGGTAATAGAGGGAATGCCGCCGTGAGCCTGGGCCACGCTGACCGCAATGGGGGTAGTCACCGACTTGGGCAGCAGAGAGGCTGTCATAGCCTCATCCAGCCCAAAGAGGCGGCACAGCCCCAAGATGCTCCCCATGGACACCAGGGAGCCCACCACGCAGCCCACCAGAATGGGCAGCCAATTCTCCTTCAGCAGCTGAACTTTGCTGTAGATGGCCACCGCCAGACAGGCAGTGGCAGGAGAGAGGAAGAGATTGATAAGGCTGCCTCCCTGGTCGTAATTCTCGTAGGGAATCCCCAGAGCCAGCAGCAGTCCGATCACCAGAATCACGCCGATGAGCAGCGGATTGCATACCACCAGGCCCGTCTTTTTCTGGATCTTCACACCAATCCAAAAGGCCAGTACACTAAGCGCCACCCCAAAGAAGGGAGAATTGGTCCACTCAGACACGGCGCTTCCCCCTTCCCATCAGCCGCAGAGTCAGCTTGATGCTCAGAGCGGTGGCGCCAAACACCAGCACCGTGGTCACCAGGCAGATCACCAGCAGGGGCGCCAGGGCGCTGCTCAATACGTCAAAGTAGTTCATAACGCTGACCCCGGCGGGCAGGAAAAAGAAGGCCATGTTAGCCAGCAGGAAGTCGGCCTTTTCGCGAACGTGCTCCAGCTTGAGCACACCGGTGGCCAGCAGCACAAAGAGGAGCACCATACCGATCACACTGGCTGGGAATGGAAAGGGCAGCAGGTTCTCCAGGATCTGGCTCACCCAGCACACCCCGAAGATCACGCCGAATTGACAGAGTATTTTCATTGGTTAAGTTCGCCTCGCTTCCGGGATATCCGTACCGGCCTGTCCCGCCGGTACAACAGGCCTCATTGTAGCCCTCCCCTCTGCCCTTGTCAATTATCGATTCTTCAAAAATGAGCGCTCGTTTCCCATCAAAAACGGACCTTCCGCCCAAAGGCGAAAAGTCCGTTTTCCTTTTGATGCAATTACTCCCAGAGCTGGAACTGCTCATCCAGCACCGCCCGGCGGTGAAACACCGCATAATCGGGGGCGGCGTCTGGACAGTAGGTGCGGATAGCCGACACAATGAGTTCCGGATTCAGGCCCGGATTCTGGGCCTTCAGGATCAGGTCCAGGGCGATGGTGTCCCGCCGCTCCTCCACGGTGGCCTTGGCGATGAGGGGGATCAGGTCCACCTCCACCTTGCCGGTCTTGGCCTTCTTGCTCTTTTTCTCCATCACCAGGCTGTCCCGGCTCAGCAGGCCCCGGATAGCGGCTTCCGCCCCGAAGGGGGCGCCAGCCTCATACTCCAGGGTGACGATATAGTTGACATAGTACAGCTCCTTCACCGGGCGCACACCCTCATAGCACCGCTGGACGGTAATACCGGCAGGCAGGGCGGCGTTCATACGCTGGGGAACTTCCTCCAGAGGCGTGTCCAGCACCTCACATTCCAGCACCTCACAGCTGCTGGAGTAGCCCACCGACAGGGGCAGGGGGATGGAAACGAATGCGTGGGGATTGAAGCCCTCGGTATGCTTGATATGGATACCCGCCCGCAAGAAGGACCGCTGGAAGGTACGCATCAGATCCAGGTGGGAAATGAATTTGGCGGTGTCCGCCTTGGTAAATGCCAGTCTATGCATCACATTTTCCTCCCGGATAGAGCTTATTGGCACCGCAGCCGGTGCACTGGACCCGGCAGTCGGGGGTGATGACAGCCTCATAGGCCCGCTCCCGCTCCCGCCACAGGAAGTTCTTGGTCACGCCCACGCTGGTCACATCCCATGGCAGCAGCTCGTCCTTCTCACGGGTACGGTTGGCATAGAAAGCGGGGTCCACGCCGCAGGCCTCAAAGGCGGCCAGCCAGCGGTCAAAGTCAAAATACTCGCTCCAGGCGTCAAACTTGGCGCCCTGCCGCCAGGCGGTCTCAATGACGTCAGCCACCTTCCGGTCGCCCCGGGCAAAGACCGCCTCCAGGAAGCTGGTCTGGGAGTCGTGCCAGTTGTACTTGATGGACCGGCCCCGCATATGCTCCCGCAGCAGCTTGACCCGCCGCTGATACTCCTCCATGGTGATCTGAGGTTCCCACTGGAAGGCGGTGTGGGGCTTGGGCACAAACCAAGCAGTAGACACTGTGATGGTCACACCCCGCTTGGGGTTGGGGGTGACCTCCTTCCAGGTCTTGTAGACCTTCTCCGCCAGGTCGGCAATACCCAGCACATCCTCGTCAGTTTCGGTGGGCAGACCCAGCATGAAATAGAGCTTTACGCTGGACCAGCCGCCGGAGAAGGCAGTGCGGCAGGACCGAAGCAGGTCCTCCTCAGTGACGTTCTTGTTGATGGCGTCCCGCAGGCGCTGGGTGCCCGCCTCAGGGGCAAAGGTAAGGCCCGACTTACGGACGTGCTGCACCCGCTCCATCAGTCCCAGAGAGAAGTTATCCGCCCGCAGGGAGGGCAGGGACAGAGACACCCGGTTGGGCTCACACCAGTCCAGCAGCCCGTCGCACAGGTGCTCCAGAGGCCGGTAATCGCTGGTAGACAGGGAGGACAACGTCATCTCCTGATAGCCGGAGTCCTTACAAGCCTCAATGCCCTGCTTCAGCAGGATCTCCGGGTCACGGGACCGGACCGGCCGGTAGGCATAGCCCGCCTGACAGAACCGGCAGCCCCGGATACAGCCCCGGAACAGCTCCAGCATCACCCGGTCATGGACGATCTCGGTGGAGGGCACAATGGTCTTCACCGGGAAGTAACTCTTGTCAAAATCCTGGACGATCCGCTTGGTCACCACCGCAGGGGCGCCCTCATGGGGAACAACCTGCTCCAGAGTGCCGTCAGGACGGTAGGACACCTCATACAGGGAGGGCACATACAGGCCGGGAATCTGAGCAGCGGCAGCCAGGAATTCATCCTTGCTCCAGCACTCCTCCCGGGCCTTGCGGTAGAGCTGAATAATCTCTACGCTCACGTCCTCGCCCTCGCCCAGCACAAAGATGTCCACGAAGGGGGCCAGGGGCTCCGGATTGTAGGCGCAGGTACCGCCGGCGATCACAATGGGAGACAGACCGTAGCGCTCCTCGGAGCGCAGGGGCAGCCCGGCCAGATCCAGCATATTAAGCACATTGGTATATGCCATCTCATAGCCCAGGGAGAACCCAATCAGGTCAAAGTCTGCGATGGAGTCGCCGCTCTCCAGGCCATAGAGCAGGATGCCCTCCCGGCGCATCTCCTCCTCCATATCGCCCCAGGGTGCGAACACCCGCTCGCACCAAACGCCGTCCATCTGGTTCATAACTCCATAAAGGATACGCATACCCAGATTGGACATTCCGATCTCATAGGTATCCGGGAAGCAGAGTGCATAGCGCACATCCACTTGGCGCCGGTCCTTCACCACCGCGTTATACTCGCCGCCGGTATAGCGTGCAGGCTTCTGCACCCGGGGAAGGATATGTTCCAACGTACGATTCATGTCATGCCGAACCCTCTCTAATCGAATATGGGCCGGGTCCGGTGATCCGGCCAACAAGGCTGCCGGTGATCCCCGGCCCGCCGCAATACGCAAAAGAAGCAGTATATTATTATACTATGTTCTTTAATCAAATACAAGCTATAATCCGCTTATATTGGGTTCAAAATCCGCTTATCCGGGGAAAATCAGCCCCATCAGCACCACGCTGCCCGTCAAAATGGCAAGGGCTGCCACATTGGCCAGGGTAAACACCAGCAGGTAGCGGCCGGCCCGGGCGCCGGGGGACTTGAGATAGGCCTTCATGGAGATCAGGCTGGCCAGAGATGCAATGGGTGTTCCAAGGCCGCCAATGTTGGTGCCGATGAGCAGCCCGTGCCAGTCGGTGGTAAAGTTGGACAATAGTACCGCCGCCGGCACGTTGCTGATGACCTGACTGGTAATGCCGGAGGCCAGAGCTGTGTTCTGCGCCATTACCGCCGTCAGCGCCTCCCGTACGGGAGTGCAGGCTCCCACATTGCCTGCAAAAAGGAAGAAGCAGAAGAAGGTGGCCAGCAGGCCGTAGTCCACCTTGCGGAACAGAGGCCGGTCAAAGATCAGCATACCCGCCGCCACTACGGCCAGCAGGGCCGGATAGGGCAGCACCCGGAACACCGACAGCAGGCACAGCACAAACAATCCTGCCATCAGCCCCAACCGTCTAGGACTGCGAATGGAGGCCTTTTCCGAAAAGGTGACCCGGATCCCCTCCGGCTTGACACACAGGGCCGCAATGACCAGCCCCACCAGGCTAATCAGGGTGAGGGGCACCATGGTGGCAAAGAACTGACCGGCGGTCAGCTCATAGTTGGCATAGATATACAGATTCTGAGGGTTGCCTACCGGGGTGGCCATGCTGCCCAGATTGGCGGCAATGGTCTGGAGCACCACAATATAAATCAGCCGCTCCGTTCTGCCAATCAATCCAAGCACCAGCACCGCAAAGGGCACAAATGTAATGAGGGCCACATCGTTGGTCACCAGCATGGACACAAAGAAGGGCAGCAGCACCAGTGCCAGGGTCACAAACCGCATTCTCCGTTCGCCGGCCAGCAGCCGCTGAGCCAGTACCGCGAACACGCCGCACTCCTGCAAGCCAGCCACCACCGCCATCAGACAGAACAGCAGGCTCAGCACCCGCCAGTCAATATAATTGAGATAGTCCGCCGACGGCGGATTGAGTAAAATGGAGGCCGCCGCGCACACTGCGGCAATACACAGCACCGGCTCCCGCTTCCAGAAGCGGAACAGGGCGCATTTTTTCTGTGTTTGCTCCATGCTTCTTTTCCCCCTTTGAACACGACGAAAAAGCCACCCTGGCGGGTGGCTTTTTACTCTGCTTCACTCGATTGCCGTTTGCCGGTCTCAGTTTACCTGATTCCAGTGCGGCGGTCAAGTATCTGGACCTATTTTCTCCCATTCAGGAGCGCCGAAAATCTTCCACAACATCAGCAAGATGGACCGGAGACAGCCCCGCACTATTGCAGCATTCTGCCAGCCGGTTGACCTCCTGAAAGTCGGTGGAAATGCGTCCGACACAGATTCCGTTGTGGCTCCGGATCCCATACATCTGAGGGCGGGAAGCCCTGTCCAGATATACATGGTACTTTATACGACAATTACTCATGGTTTCCTCTCTCCTCATTTTCTCTGCTTTTGGTTATGATTTCATGGTTTCACGACATATTTCGCTCTTTTTCCCTATCAAAAGGTATTATACTGTTTGTTACGGTAATTTTCCACATCCGCTCCCCTCTGTGTCTATATCTTGTATTTTTGTCCCTCTGCATACTCTATATAATGTATTCTGCATAAATTGTCAATGCCAACAGACTATTTTGTCCACTGACCGGGAGGTTTTGACCGCATTCGGTTGGGGGTTCTCTGGAGGTGCGCCCATGTCTCTGATGGTGGAAAAGCTGGCCTATGTAAAAAAACTGCGCCACTTGACGTCGGAGGATATCTCCCGTCTGTCCGGTGTGCCTCTTGGTACGCTGAATAAAATTCTGTCGGGACAGACGAAAAATCCGGCGATAGGGCCTATAGATCGGATCACCCGTGTACTGCGGGTACCCATCCGATATCTGCTGGACGACGAGCTGCCCCCGGAATGCTGCGTCACCGCCAACAGCCAGGACGGCGTGGTCCTGCTCTCCCCCGAGGAGCTCCGCCTGCTGCTGGCGCTGCGGCGGCTGGAACCCCAACGGCGGCGGACTGCTGGGGTTATGCTGGCCCTGATGAGTGCGGCCTGTGTCAAATCCATCGGAACCGTATCGGTGAAGCGTACCTTCTGCTATACCGCCGGCTCCACCGGCGCCCCGCCGGTCCGGGCCATTCTGATCCCGGAGGTTGACGCCGCCGCTCGGGAGGCGGACTTTGCCGTGCTTCTCAGCGATGGCAGCATGGAACCGGTCTATCCCTCCGGCGCCGTTCTGTTGTGTGCCCAACGCCCCCCCACCACGCAGGAATATGGTGTATACCTCTATAATCAGGAAGTCCTGCTCCGGCGGCTCTGCCGCCGCAGGGGCGTCACCCGGCTGCTGGCCCCCAGTCTGGCTTATCCTGATCTTCAGGTGTCGGAGGAAGATCACCTGGATTGCCTGGGCACCATCACAGGGCAGGCCCGTGGCTGCCGGTGGGAGCAGACACCCTAACCGTTCTCAACCGTTCGTTGTACTGCTGTTCTACCGCTGGTTGCAAGTTCCAACCTCCGTTACCTTCCCTTTTCTGCGGAAACACTCTATAATACATCCTGTGAAAACCACACGCAGAAAAGAGGATACCTATGAACCAGACCATCGGCGGGCGCATCAGCGCCCTTCGGAAGCGGGACGGTCTGACTCAGGAGGAACTGGCCGCTCAGATGGGAGTCTCTCCCCAGGCGGTGAGCAAGTGGGAAAATGACCTGAGCGTCCCCGATCTCTCCGTCCTTACCGCCCTGTCCGATTATTTCCACCTGTCTCTGGACGAGCTGATCCGAGGGCAGCGCACCGACGTGCAGTATGTTCCACCGAAGGCTCGGAAAAGCGCAGAGGAGCTGTTCCTCCGTGTCCGGGTCCACACAGGGGAAGGGGATAAAATCAATGTCAATCTGCCCCTGGCATTGGTCCGCATTGCCGCTCAGCTCAACCTGGACCTGCCTCAGTTCCGGGGCAGCGAATGGCTCTGTCAGCTGGACCTGAACGCCCTTCTCTCCCTCATTGAGGGCGGCGCACTGGGAAAGCTGGTGGAGGTAGAGAGCAGCAATGGCGATCTGGTGGAAGTCGTGGTGGAATAAATGCGTCTGCACATCAAAACCAAGGCCTTTCGCCTTCACCTGCTTCTGCCCACCTGGCTTATCCTGAGCAAACCAGGGCTCACCATTGCCCTGTGGGCCTGCCGCCGCTATGTGACGCTTCCCCCTCACCGGCGTGCGGAGGTATTCCGCCTGACGCGGCGGCTGCGGCGACAGTGCCGTGGCGTCTCTCTGGTGGATATCCACACCCAAGATGGCGAGGAGATCCGGCTCACACTCTGATATTCCAAAATGTCCGCTGCCTATCGCAGCGGACATTTTTTCGTTTCATGCAACATTTCCTTTCGCCCAGTTGTATCTAGGGTGTCACAACGAGAGAGCAAAGGCTCTCCCGCAATTCACCGGAAAGGAAGATTTCTATGAAAAAGCTTGTTCCCACTCTGCTGTCCCTGGCCCTGGCCGGCTCCCTCTGTCTGCCTGTTCTGGCCGCTCCCGTTGCTGTGGACGAGACCGCCTCTCCCTCTGGCTATGCCATCCAGGTCAACGGCGCCGATACCGAAATTCGGGGCAGCGTAATGGTTCCCCTCCGTGCTCTGGCGGAAGAACTGGGTTTCACCGTGACCTGGTCTGGAGAACAGATCCGGGTGGACACCGGCAAGGTACACACTGATGTGACCCTTGGGGTGGACCGCTATGTGATTACCACCAGTCTGGAAGATATGGTGGGTATGAGCGCCCCCTTCTCTCTGGGCTGCCCTCCCTATGCGGTGAATGGTACTACCTATGTACCCCTGGCCCTCTTTGACGCCCTGCTGGGCAACCAGGAGGACGCCATCACCGGCGACAGCGGCACCATCTCCATCCAGACTGATCCCTCCACTCAGATCCCCAATCCCTTTGTGGAATGCGGCACGCTGGCGGAGGCCCAGGATCAGGCTGGTTTCTCTCTGAACCTGCCTGACGGCTGCACCCCGGAGCACATCTCTGTGCTGCCCGATCAGATGATCCAGGTCCTCTGTGAAGATGACCTCACCATCCGCAAGGCGGTGGGGCAGGAGGATATCAGCGGCGACTATACCGCCTATCCTCAGGTGGACACCCTTTCCTCTCACGGAACAGAGGTTACCCTGAAGGGGGACAGAAACACGGTTAAGGTTGCGGTTTGGACTACGGAGGGCTATACTTATGCCATTCAGAGCGCCGCCGGCCTGAGCCGGGACGCTATGCTCACACTGGTGGCATCCGTGGCATGACGCCAGCGTTCCATTACTACAGAAGGGGGAGGAGTCGATGGGAATGACCGCTGTTTGCCGCCTGAGACGGCCCGGCCTGCGCGCCCATATCCTACACGCCCTTCGACTGCTCTTTGCCCGGAAGCCGGAGGAGGAGGCCGTCCGGCAAACCGCCAACGCTCAGGCTGCCCGGATGCTGGACGCCTATGGCAACAGTATTCTACGTCTGGCCTATTCCTACCTTCACAATCAAAGTGACGCCGAGGAGGTACTCCAGGACACCCTGCTGCAATTTCTGCGTACCGCTCCTGTGCTGGAGAGCCCCCAGCACGAAAAGGCCTGGCTGCTGCGAGTGGCCGCCAACCTGAGCAAAAACCGGTTGAAGTACAACCGCCTTCGCTCCGCCGATGAGCTGCGGGACACGCTGGCCGCGGAACAGCGGGAGGACCTCTCCTTTGTATGGGAGGCCGTCAAGGCTCTTCCCCAACATTCCCGGGCTGCCATCCACCTTTTCTATCATGAGGGCTGCTCCACCGCCCAGATCGCGTCCATCCTGGGCCGGAAAGAGTCCACCATCCGTTCCGATCTGCGCAGAGGCCGCATTCAGCTGAAAGAGATCTTGAAGGAGGCGTATGACTTTGGCCCGGAAGTATGACGAGATCATGTCCCACCTTGTAGTGACCGATGCCATGCGGTCCCGCATCCTGGAGCAGTTGGAATCAGCCGGACAGCCCGCCCCCTCCTCCCGCAACCCGCTTCTTCTGCGGCGTACGCTTGCTACCGCCGCTTGTCTGGCCATAGTGCTGGCGGGGATCTCGATCCTGCCCCGGATTACCTCGCCCCAGCCTGTGGAGACCCCATCCGGCCCAATCACTGTGGTCCCAAATCTCCAGGAAGTGTCCTCCGCCCAGGCCCTCTCGGATCTGGTTGGATTCTCCGTATCCGACCTGAAGGCGCTGCCCTTCCTGGTGGAGCAGAGCACCTATACCGTCTACGGTGATACCCTGGCTCAAATTCGCTGTGAGGGTGACTCCCAGTGGGCTCTCTTCCGCAAATCCGCCGGGACCGAAGACAACTCCGGCGATTACACCGCCTATGCCGCTCAGACCTCCTACGACCTGGATGGCCTGGCCGTCACCCTGAAGGGGGACGCAGAACAGTCCTATGTGCTGGCTCTGTGGACCGACGGCAGCCACACCTGCTCCCTGCGGCTCTCCCAGCCACTGACGGCGGAGCAGTGGGACCAGGTGATCTCTGCCAACCGCTGACAGCATAAAAAGCGGCCGCCGTGCTATGCACGGCGGCCGCTTTTGCCATTCAGTTGGGCAGCATCCGAAACCACTTGCTCCGGATACCCGCCGCCTTGAAGCCCGTCCGGCGGTAGAGGGAAAAGGCGCTCTCATTGTCGCTGGCCACCAGCAGCTTACACCGGTCAAACCCTTCCTCCGCCAACAGAGCCATAGTCCCCCAGAGCAGTTCCCGCCCCAGGCCCTGTCCACGGACATCCTTTTGCAGCGCAATGCCCTCGATCTCCGGCACCTCCTGGGTCAGGTCCAGCTCATACACCCCGACTCGCACCCCGTTGACCACCGCAAACCCGCAGCGGTGGCCCTCCTCCAGGGCCCGGTCCAGATCCCGGGGACCGTAAGTAGCCGAATTGGGCATTTCAAAAAAGTATCCGTTGTGCAGGGCCAGCCAGGCCCCGCCCCGCTCCCGGGTCAGGGGCTCCAGGCTGAGGCGCTGGGGCTGGCCGGGCAGCTGGGACAGATCTCGCTGCAGTTCCAGCAGATCGCGGACAAACTCCAGGCGGCACTCTCCCAGACCCCCCTCCTCCAACGGTGCACTGGGGTCCCGAGAGGTCACAAGCAGTTCTGTTGCACCCAGGCTCAGCAGTTCCTGTCGGCCCCGGCACAGCAGTTCGTCCAGCTCTCCGGTCCGGCAGTGCTGGATGACCAGATAGCCCTTCCCTTTTGCCGTGATTTCTGCGGCAAAGATTTGATAGGCCGACTCCATGTCCATTCCCCCCAGTGATGATTGCTACCACTATACCACAGCCCCCCGGACTTTGACAAGTCCGGGGGGCTGTCTCATTACTCCTCGCCCTGAAGGGCGTCATATCCGTGTTCGCCGGTACGGACCTTGACCACATCCTCCACATCATAGACGAAGATCTTGCCGTCGCCAATCCCACCGGTATGGAGCACCTGCTTGGCGGTGTCCACCACCTGTGCCACCGGCACCTTGGATACCACAATCTCCACCTGTACCTTGGGCAGCAGATTCATGGTCATGGGCACACCGCGGTAATACTCCGTCTTGCCCTTCTGGATGCCGCAGCCCAGCACCTGAGTTACCGTCATGCCCGTCACACCAATGCCGTTCATGGCGCTCTTCAGCTCCTCAAACCTGGACTGGTTGCAGATGATGGTCACATTGGTCAGCTTGGCTTCCGGCTTGGTGCGCTCCGCAGGCTGAGCACGCTCGGGGACCTGCACGGGCATCTGAGCCTCACCAGCCACATAGGGCTCCGGATAGGCGTCCGCCTTGGCCACCGCCGTCATGCTGGTGGACTGACTGAAGTCAGCATAAGCGGTAGGCAGGCAGTGCTCGTGGATGTCCAGGCCCTCCAGCTCCTCAATAGCGGAGGCCCGCAGACCCACCGTGTGCTTGATCACCATAAAGATGATCACCATAGTCACCGCCACCCAGGCAATGACGCTGACCACGCCCAGGCACTGGGTGAGAAAGAACTTGGGACCGCCGCCGTAGAACAGGCCGCCGTCCACCGCCAGCAGGCCGGTGAGCAGGGTACCCATAGCGCCGCACACACCGTGGACCGAAATGGCGCCCACAGGATCGTCGATCTTGGCTATCTTATCAAAGAATTCCACCGCCAGGGGAAGCACGATGCCGGCACAGATACCGATGATGGCTGCACCCTCCACAGATACCATGTCACAGCCGGCGGTGATAGCCACCAGGCCGCCCAGAGCGGCGTTGAAGGTCATGGAGACGTCCGGCTTCTTGAAGCGAATCCAGGTAAAGAGCATGGTGGTCACGCAGGCCACAGCAGCCGACATATTGGTGGTGACGAAGATGCTGCCGGCAGCTACCAGGGTGTCGTCCCCGGTCATGGACACGGTGGAGCAGCCGTTGAATCCAAACCAGCAGAACCACAGCACAAACACACCCAGCGCAGCGATGGAGAGGTTGTGTCCCAGAATGGCCCGGGGCTTGCCGTTCCTGTCATACTTGCCGATGCGGGGCCCCAGGATCTTGGCGCCGATGAGGGAGGCCACGCCACCCACCATATGCACCGCGGTGGAGCCGGCAAAGTCATGGAAGCCCAGCTGGGACAGCCAGCCGCCGCCCCAGATCCAGTGGCCGGAGATGGGATAGACCACAGCGGAGATCAACAGAGAATAGATGCAGTAGGAAATAAACTTGGTGCGCTCTGCCATAGCGCCCGATACGATGGTAGCGGCGGTGGCGCAAAACACCGTCTGGAAAATGAAGAAGGCGAAGAAGGGGACCCCCTCCGGCAGGATGGCGGAATAGTCGCCCCGTACGAAGGGATCAAAGCCACCTACCAACGCCCCCGCGCTTCCGAACATCAGACCAAAGCCCAGCAGCCAGAAGACAGGGGTACCGATGCAGAAGTCCATCAGGTTCTTCATCAAAATATTGCCCGTGTTTTTGGCCCGGGTAAATCCCGCCTCACACATGGCAAAGCCGGCCTGCATGAAAAAGACCAGCGCGGCGCCCAACAGCACCCAGATCGTGTTCACTGACGAATACATACACTCATTCCTCCCTGAAAACAAAAACGCCCGCTTCGCCTTCCTCGGCGAAACGAGCGTCTCTGCTTGATGGATGCAGTGTATGCTCTTTTTCTGCATCCGTCAAGATTGTTCTTGCACATTTGGAAATAATTCAGAAATTTTTCTACTTACAATATTCATTTTTGCAAGTTTTTAATATAATACTTTCATTTCAGAGGCATACCTTTACCGGTTCCGCGATGGTCAGCGTATCCGGCGTGACGCTGCATCCCCGGGCCAGCACCTGGACACCTGCCCCGGCGGCCTTCCGCAGCGCCGCACCGAAGGCCGGATGGGTCACATCATTGGGGGCAAAATCCTTCATTCCCGCCATTTGGATCACAAAGCAGACAGCCGCCTCGTAGCCCTCTGCCTGGCAGCGGATCAGCTCCTCCAGGTGCTTGACCCCACGCTCCGTGGGCGCATCGGGAAAGCGGGCGTGGCCGTTCTCCTCCAGGGTGACCCCTTTGACCTCCACAAAGCCCCGGCGCTCTCCCGCCTCCCAGTAGAAGTCGAAGCGGGAGCTGCCCCAGGTGGTCTCCGGCCGCAGGAGGGTCAGGCCAGACAGAAAGCCGCCCCCCTCCGCCCACTCCTGAAACACCTTGTTGGGGGCCTGAGCGTCCATATTGACCAGCAGCCGCCCCTTTTCCACGGCGATCAGATCATATCTGGTCTTGCGGGCCGGGTTGCCGCTCTCCTCCAGATAGACCGTGGCCCCCGGTACTAAAAGTTCCCGGCAGCGGCCGGTATTTTTCACATGGACCACTTCCACCCCACCGTCTACTTCTACATCGGCGATAAAACGATTGGGTCTGGCCTGGAAGATTCCCTTTTTCACACTTCGGTATTGCATTCTGTTTCTCCTGCCTGTATCCTGATAGGGTGAGTATACCATGGAGCGACGCGCCTCACAAGCCGTTCTTCCTCAGGAGGTCTTTGATATGCATATTCCCACCTGCGACACCGCCCAGCAGGACATCCAGTCCTTTTCCCTGGCCTTGGAGGAGGCTCTGCTGCCTCAGGCCGATTATGACGTGGACCGCTGGCTCTACGTCCCCAACCGCTACTGCGACTACCGTTACATCCTGGGCACCCGGGGCAGCCGTCCGCTGATCTGCGTGGGCATCAATCCCTCCACCGCCGCGCCCAACGATCTGGACAACACCCTGAAATCGGTGGAGCGCATCGCTTTGGGCAATGGCTATGACAGCTTTATCATGTTCAATGTATACGCCCAGCGGGCTACACGCCCTGATGATATGGAGAAGGTGTGCAATCCCGCCCTGCACCAGGAAAATATGGCGGCCTTCCGCTGGGCCCTGGAGCAGACTAAAACCGGCACACCTGCCGTCTGGGCCGCCTGGGGCGCGATCATTGAGAAGCGCAGCTATCTGGCCGACTGCCTGCGGGACATGGTGGAGATTGGGAACGATTTGGGCGCCTGTTGGTATTCCGCCGGTGCCCGCTCCAAAAAGGGACATCCCCACCATCCCCTGTACCTGCGGAAGGACAGCAGCCTGGATTCCTTTGATGTCAGTACCTATATCAGCAGCTGTCTATGACGGCTGCTGATTTTTTGTAAAGCAAAGAGCGGACAGCCTAAGCTGTCCGCTCTTTGTGTTGGCGTTACCTATCTTCCCGGTCCGTCTCCAGACAAGTATTTTCGGCGCAGGTGAGCTTAACTTCCGTGTTCGGGATGGGAACGGGTGGACCCTCACCGCAATCAACACCAACTTACTTTTCTTTGAAAAGAAAAGTAAGCAAAAGAAACTTCAATAACTTTCTTCTCCTTACCGTTCTTTTCAACGATAAGCACTCAATTTTTAAGGGCTCTCTATGGAGCGCCGCGTAGACGCTCCATAGAGATTGGTGCGCCTTCACGGATTCGAACCGGGGACCCACTGATTAAGAGTCAGTTGCTCTACCAGCTGAGCTAAAGGCGCAGGTTTGGTGACCCGTGCGGGAATCGAACCCACGTTTGCGGCGTGAGAGGCCGCCGTCTTAACCGCTTGACCAACGGGCCACATTTACGCGTCGCTTTGTCAGCACCCTCAAAACCGAACAATGCAGTCTCCAGTATCAGGCAAGCGCCTGCAATCATCATGTTAAGGTCAAGCCCTCGGCTTATTAGTATCGGTCAGCTACACGCGTTACCGCGCTTCCACCTCCGACCTATCAACGTCATAGTCTACGACGTGCCTTACTCCCGAAGGATGAGAGATCT